>JANORE010000082.1:0-3602 GCA_031415155.1 Akkermansiaceae bacterium
CAAGAGCTAATGTCAGAATCAATTCCATCCATGTTATTGATTCGAGTGTCACTACCACATCAGAGCCCGGCTCTGCGGCAGAGTGGTTCATGACCTTCATCGTCAATGGCCAATCCGCGAAATGGTCGCGCGATGATGTCAAAGACGACACCGTTTACACCGTCAACCGAGATTTTCCAAATGTGGACCTGGGGCCGAATCAAATGATCAGCATTCAAGTCAGCGGCTTTGAGCAGGATGACACTTCTGCCAATGATACATTACCAACGCTTTCCTTCACGCTGCATCCAGCAGAAGACTTCCAGCTCGGTGGCACGCGCTGGAGTGGTGTGGCGGCTTCGCAAGAAGGTTCATATAATATCGAATATACTATAATTCCCGCAGCGCAACAGGCGCTGACCTTGGCACGAGAATTCATCGGAGTTTATCGAGCAGGAAAAGGTGGTCACGGTCTCTGGTCGGGAAATTGGAAAAATTTCACCGCAAAATGGGATGAGTGGAGCAAGGCCGGGCTACGACTGACACGCCTTTCCACTTTCCGGCAGGACACAGGTGTCGTCTCATTTGGCGACACGTCAGAACGGTTATTTCTCGGCGTGTTTCGGCCAGGAACGGATGGCCACGCGCTGTGGGCCAGTGAGTGGAAGGAATTTGAAGCACAGTGGAAAAAGCTGAGTAAAGACGGGCTACGCCTCATCGACATCGCTCCCTATAAAGATGGCAAAAAGAGAATGTTTGCAGGAGTGTTTCGCGCCGGAACAGACGCCCATGCACTGTGGGTATCTGAGTGGGATTCATTCCATCAGAAGTGGGAGGAAAATACCAAGAACGGATTGCGTCTCGTCGCGATGGATACTTATAAGGACGGCGGAAAAAGAATGTATGTCGGCGCATACCGGGCGGGAACTTACGGCCATGCCCTCTGGGTGGGCGTGGAGTGGGAAAGCTTCCGGGCGAAATGGAAAGAATTCCGAGCTGCGGGCCTGCGCTTGATCGACATCGCGAGCTATAACGAAGGCGGCAAGCAATTGTTTGCTGGGGTTTTCCGAGCTGGTGCGGATGCGCATACGATCATTAAAGATGATTGGGTGCAATTTAACAAAAGCTGGAAAGATCTGAGTAAGCAAGATTACCGCTTGGTCTCGGTAGATAGCTTTGTCCACGGCCAAGAAGAATAGAGAAAACAAGCGTCCCGGCTTTTCTTCCCAACCGGAAAGCCGGGACGATTTATCTTCCGACCTTGCTCATACCGTGGCGATTCTATAATGGTGAATTCATCAAACATAACTCCACATCGTCTATACTAGGTGTAATTCTAGGTGTCAGATAAATTGGCTCTTCGTCAGGAACGCATGACGGAACGGTGGCCACAAATTGCTAGGTGTTCACCGAGCGATGCTGTCTGCGGCAATCATTAAAATCCGACAGGCTGCTAGCTTGCCAGTCTTCCGAAACCGTGCAGATTTCCGCCATGCGATTTCTGCTAATTTCCGCGCTGTCGGTCATTCCCCTCACCGCCTACGCCCAGCAAAAACCGCCGCGTGCGATTCCTGTGAAGGAAGCGGCCCTCGCACCTCAGAAAACCGCGACCCCACCACGCATCATCGAGAAGAAAATCGCAGCAATCACCTTCCAAGGCATCGCCTTCGACTCGCGAACTCACCGCCTCATCGTCGCCGATCAAGCGGGTGGCCCAGCGAGCCAATACGCGGACTCCGCTGCGGTGGCCCAAGCCCTCGGCGGAATCGCCGCCGTGAACGCTGGTTTTTTCACTCCCGAGGGGAAACCGCTCGGTCTTGTCGCCTCAGCAGGGAAAATTTCTGGCGCATGGAATCGTGCCTCCTCACTCGGCAGCGGAATTTGGTATGAGAAAACATCTGGCTTTATGGGGATTTCTCGTCGAGAAAAACTCGGGAAAGCCGCCGCTTCCAAGATGCCGGAACTCATCCAAGCCGGGCCAATGCTGATCGAAAATAGTAAATCCGTTGACGGACTCGATGCGCAGAAAGCCAGTGCTCGCACCATGATCTTGTGGGACGGGAACACGCGCTGGTGGATCGGCTGTTGCTCTCCCTGCACGTTGGCAGAACTTGGGAAAACCCTCGCAACCGCCGAGCCTGCTGGCTGGAAAATTAAGCACGCCCTCAACTTGGATGGTGGTAGATCATCCGATCTATGGATTTCCGAGACTGTTCCCGCAGGCCCCATTCGATGCCGCCCGCTGTGGAATAAATCGGTGCGAAATTTCCTCGTGCTCATCCCTCGATCCATTTTGTAACGTTTAAGAAAAAAACTGGAAGTGACAGGGGAATGTATGGTGCTATGGTCTGCGTCTCACCTCTTTATAAATTCCATGAACTTGGCCCTCATTATTCCAGCAAGTGCTGCCGCTATCGGCCTCGTTTCTTGCTCGGCGGTTAGCAAGGTTGGACAAAATTCGATGGCACTCGTGAGACAAACGGGCAGAGTGACCACTTCCAAGGTCGGCCAATTAACGGCTGCGGTGACCGATAAAATCAGCCCAGCCGGGGTAAAAGTCGTGGAAGTCCGCGAGAAGGATCTTAAGAAAATGCAAACCGGCGAGGAGAAGGCACTCGCATTTGAAGCAAACCGCAACCGACACGTCGCTCAAAACAAGCGTAATTTTTGGTTTTTTAACGGACCTGTAGATTTCAAGGAACCCACTTTACCTACTTCTGAGGGTGAAATGGACGGCAGCTTACTTCCACCCAAGATCCATTGATGTTTTCACCTATCTTAGGATTCCCGGCTTGCGGCTCGGGCTTGGATAGGAACCATAGCCACATGTCACCATCACGATTATTTTGCGTGCACCTGATCGCAATCGTATTTACCGGAGCACTGATCACTTCCTGCGGTGGAAATCCCCCGCCCCGCTCCCAGCCACGCCCCGGCCAACCTGCACAGACTGAAGTCGCGAGAGATCAGCCCGTCCGAATCGCTGCCATCCCGCAAAATGCCCCGCCTCCGATCGCCGGAGAAAGTGCCATCGTCATCGATGTGAACAGTGGCCGAGTGCTCTATGCGAAGAATGCCGACGAGCCTCGTGCCGTCGCCAGCACGCAAAAAATCATCACCGCGCTCTGCGTTCTCGATGCGGGAAATATCGACGCGCCAGTTACCATCGAAGCCAGTGATGGAAGCTGCGAGCCTACGAAACTCGGCCTGAAACCCGGCGAGGTTTATTCCCGCCGCGAGCTTCTCAAAGTCCTCATGGTTAAGAGCGCCAACGACGTCGCCCGTGCTCTCGCTCGTGACGTGGGTGGTAGCCAAGAAGGATTCGCCGCCCGGATGAATCAAAAGGCCGCCTCACTCGGCATGAGAAATTCGAATTTCATGAATCCGCACGGCCTCTCAGAACCCGGCCAATATTCCACCGCCCGCGACATGGTCATTGCCGGGCGCGCCGCTTATCGCAGTCCGCTGATTCGCTCTTACACCGCGACGAAATCCTTTGTTTTCCGCTTCAATGATGGTCGGACTCGGCTGATTGAAAATACGAACAAACTGCTGAAAACAGTCCCCTACTGTGATGGTTTGAAGACGGGCACCACCAATGCTGCCGGACGTTGTCTCGTGTG
>JANORE010000083.1:0-1996 GCA_031415155.1 Akkermansiaceae bacterium
GCCGGTGCCGATGAAGATGCGTCCATTTCCGCGTTCACCCCGGAGGTCCACCCGTGAGGATCGGCATCCTGTCCCGGCGTGCGTCGCTCTACTCGACCACCCGACTGCGCGAGGCCGCCGAGGCGCGCGATCACGAGGTGCAGGTGGTCGACTACCTGCGCTGCTACATGAACATCACTTCGCGCAAGCCGCGGATCTACGTCGATGGTGAAGAGTTGATCGCAGACGCCGTCATTCCTCGCATCGCCGCGCGGCACACATTTTATGGAAATGCCGTGGTGCGGCAGTTCGAAATGATGAACGTTTTCACTCTCAATGATTCCGTCGCCATCGCACGCTCACGCGATAAATTGCGCTCCCTTCAAATTCTCGCAAAACGCGGAGTAGGACTGCCCGTTACCGGCTTCGCCCATCACACCGAGGCGACTGGTGAGTTGATCAAAATGTGTGGTGGAGCGCCATTAGTCATTAAGCTGTTAGAGGGCACGCAAGGAGTCGGCGTGGTGCTGGCAGAAACCGCCAATGCCGCAGAATCGGTCATCGAAGCCTTCAAAGACCTGAATGCGAACATCCTCGTCCAAGAATTTATCAAGGAAGCCGAAGGCGCAGACATCCGCTGCATCGTCGTCGGCGGAAAAGTGGTCGCTTCCATGAAACGGCAGGCAGCTCCTGGCGAATTCCGCTCCAACCTCCACCGCGGCGGATCCGCAGAAAAAGTCAAAATTTCCGCTGAAGAACGAGCGGTGGCAATCAGCGCGGCAAAAGCAATGGGTCTACATGTTGCTGGCGTAGATTTGCTACGGTCGAATCACGGTCCCGTAGTGATGGAAGTCAACTCCTCGCCCGGTCTCGAAGGCATTGAGCAATCATCCAAAAAAAATGTCGCCGGAATGATCATCGAATTCATTGAGCGGACGGCTGTAAAGCCGCCTAAGCCCACCAACAAATGATTTTCAACAGCTTGCCTTGAGACGGCCTAAAACTTCCTCGTAGGCTTCCATCACACCTCCTAAGTCGCGACGGAAACGGTCTTTGTCCATTTTCTCACCCGTTTCAAGATCCCATAACCGGCAACCGTCCGGGCTGATTTCATCGGCCAGAACAATCACCGATGGATCGGATACGAGCCGCCCGAACTCCAGTTTGAAGTCCACCAACTTAAGTCCGCATTTGGCGAAAAAGTCGATGAGCATCGAATTCACTTGGAGTGCCGATTTCCGTAAATGCACGAGATCTTCCGGTGTGGCCAAGCCCATCTCACGGATGTAGTCATCATTGATCAGCGGGTCACCGAGTTCGTCGGATTTATAAGAAAATTCAATGATCGGCTGGGAAAATTGACGCCCCTCTTCAATACCCGTCCGCTTGCAATAACTCCCTGCGGAAAAATTTCGGACGATCACTTCCACCATCAGAATCGTGACTTTTTTCACTTCTACATTGGTTTCGTCAATCTTGCGGACGAAGTGAGTCGGCACACCTGCGTTTTCGAGAAACCCATAAATGAGAGTGCTGATTTCATTATTGAGGCGGCCCTTGCTTTCAAAACTCGCTTTTTTCTCACCATTGAAAGCAGTCGCATCATTTTTAAACTCCATCCGCAACGTGTGAGGATTTTCAGTCGTCCACAGGCGCTTGGCCTTTCCTTCATAAATTGGCGTCATCAATACTTTTTAAAACCTCACTCGACTTCGGTCAAGGATGACGATCACTCCCAAGTGGGAGAATGATCAATCATGAACTACAAACCCTAAATTAAATCACTTTCTGGAAGTAGCATCCTACCAAGAGTCTTTGACCTGTCAGTGATTCGATACCCCGGTGGATTTCCCCCGTTAATCTATTAGCGTCAAGGAGCGCTGTTTGATCGGACCGTGTAATTACCCCGTCTGCTTGAACATGATCTAAAATGCTAGTGAGACTGTTCTCGTAGTGATTGATTGCCGATTTCGAAACAGTGCTACCATTTGAGGCCCCGAAAAATTTGGCGGTGATG
>JANORE010000084.1:0-5334 GCA_031415155.1 Akkermansiaceae bacterium
CTCATTGCGAAATTGAGACAGCGCATGCGTTGGAATTTTCGGAAAAAGAGCAGGCGTAGTTTGAGCGATTTTCGGTGACTCTCCCGTGCCTAGAATAAGCTCAGTCGAAGAATGCGACATCGTGATTTTTGCCGATGTGGACTGCTCTTTCGCAGGTGACAAATACGGAATAGAAGCTGGCAGAACGCCGTCAGGACGAGGGATTGGTGGTGCTATTTCTAAAACTTCTGGCTGCACCTGGCTAACTTTTTCCTGCTGATGATCGATGACCAAACTAGGCTTTCTCGCTGCGGGCGGCCGGGGTTGAAGTAAAGACTCAGCAGGATCAAAAGAGGCAATCTGATGAAGCACTTCATGCGGAGGCATTTCTCGTGGCTCGGGGGTAGAAATCTCAATGACTGGTTTGCCTGTCCGGATGGGAGTCTGCACCACTGACTCAGAAATTTGGGCGGTCAATGGTGACTCCTCCGGGTGATTTTTTCGAAAAACCTGAGGTGAGACGTGTGATGATTTCACAGACTGTGGCGGAGAATCATCTGTCGTCATTTGCAGCGAAATAGCCGCAGGCCACACCGTTTCATCCATGGGCGGTGATTCGTAAGCAGTGCGAACCAGCGGCCTCACCGCTGGAACTGGCGAGATGGCACGCATCGCGAGTTGGGTAAGATAGTCGCTCATCTTCAGCGTGTAAGTTGGAGATAGGCGGAGCGCCGTGCGGGCGACATTGCCAGGATTTCAGCCTCGCTCCATGAGTAAGTCGCAGCCAACTGGCTGACCTCACGGATGAGGGCTAGGGCTTCCGTTTGAATGCGCGACCAGAGGAATGCACCGATTTCAAAAGGTGCGCGCCACGCCGAACCGCAATCCGGGCAAGTGATATCAAGCAGCGCGTCTGACTGTGGATCAGCGGCAGCAGCGCGATGCATGAGCTTGGCGACCAAGTGCTCTGGCGGTGATTTTTTCTGCGTGGTGGTAAATGAGGTTAGACACCTATCTAACAAAATTTCCCGTGCGGCATCTACGGTTCCTGCGGCGGCTGCGTGGCAGAAATCAACAGAGTTAGGCAGCCGCCAAGTGAGTTCCCAGCCTTCTTCTTTGATGGAAACTTGAACGTCCTGAGCAACGGCATACGACACGTCATTCGTCTCAAACTCGAGTTCTACGGAACTTTCACATTGAGTGCAATTCGTGAGCGCGGCGAGTCGGCTGCCTGCGAAGTTTTCATAGCACTTCAGCAAGCCAGCGTCGCGCTGCCCGAGTGGCAGAAGCGCGGTCACATCTATGGATTCGCCAGTAGAAATAGCGAGTAATGCGGCGGGCCGAGCCGCAGGCCCGTAGGTTGCGCCCGTTTCCCATAGATCAAGCAATGTGGATGCTGGGATGTTCATCGTCGCAGAGATGGTATTAGATGAAGCTGAAACGATCCTATGAAAATATGGTATATATCTTTATATACCAAAAGGATGTGAAAGGAGATATTCCTAGGAGTTACTGTTATCCGATGTGTTGCCGCTTTCCGAAACATATTGGTAAAATCAAACGCTCTGAAGGAGCGCCATGTGATAGCCCAGGGCAACGCCCTGGGTGAAAAATAATCCGGGGACATGAGCCCTGAAGGGGCGTTATTACGGATCTCACCGCCAAAGAATTTCGCCCCTTCAGGGCTTAAAATCTTCGTGAACCTTTTACCCAGGGCGTTGCCCTGGGCTATCGCATTTTGCCCCGTTGGGGCATGCAGTTTGCAGCGTCCTATTGTGGCATGCAATTTGAAGCGTCCTGCTGTGGCATGCCGTTTGCAGCGTCCTATTGTGGCATGCAGTTTGCAGCGTCCTGTTGTGGCGTGCAGTTCACTTTTTGCCGTTGGTGCATCAAGATAGAAGTAGGGAAACACCATGATATTCTACGAAATGCTATGATTTAAGGAAAACTGTAGGATCGGTTTACGCTGCCGGCTCGTCAAAGGCGGGTTCCTCCTTCACCTCGACATCGTAGTCCCGCTCCCAGCCTTCATTTTCGAGCTTGATCGACTGGATGAGGACTGCATTCGCATTTGCATCGAGATCTGCCTGAGCTTGAAATTCAGACACCCAGCAGCGGAAAACATTATATGCCAAGACAAGTTGACCCGCCTCATTATAGACCTCAATGCGGATGTCTTTGCGGAAATCTTTGAGCGACACTTCCGCACCTAAGCCGCTACCATAGTTCCAAACTTTGTTCGCCCAGCGCTCGAATTCGGGATCGTGAGTGACGCCTCGCTCCAGAGTGATCGCTTCGTATTCCGAACGGCCTGGAGATTTCCGAGTGCTACTGGGATCGCCGCCTTCGCGGTGTTTCACGACTTCGGTGGTGCGCTTCAACGCACTCACTTTACTAACGCCAGCGACGAAGGCTGGACTGGTTCCGAACTTCACGCGGAACTTGAAGTTTTTATAAGGATCAAATCGTTTTGCGGTGATAGCCATAATCGGTAAAAGTGTTAATTTTTATAAAAATGAGCGGCTCAGGACTGAACTTGTCCGGCCATTTGTTGGAATTTTAGGATGACAAATTCAGCGGGTTTTAAAGGCGCGTAGCCGATGAGGATATTGACGATGCCATTATTGATATCGGTCTGGGTCGTCGTGCTGCGATCACATTTCACGAAATAGGCTTCACGTGCAGAGCTGCCTTGGAAGGCTCCCTGGCGGAACAGTGTTTGCAAAAATCCACCAATGTTCATGCGAAGTTGTGACCATAGCGACTCATCATTTGGCTCGAAAACCGCCCACTGCGTGCCACGGTAAATACTCTCTTCAAGAAACAACGCGAGCCGCCGGACAGGTATGTATTTCCAATCCGTATCCGCGAGACGATCCGCACCACGTAGAGTCCGGCTACCCCAGACAACAGGCCCTGCACCAGGCATCGCCCGCAGACAATTCACACCGATGGGATTGAGCTGACCGTTTTCCGAATCGGTCATCGGCACCGACAGAGCTGAAACTCCGGCGATGCCAGCTTCAAGCCCAGCAGGTGCTTTCCAGACGCCACGCTGCGTGTCCGTGCGAGCAAAAACACCCGCCACCGCACCGCATGATGCGAAGGACTCGATCTGATTTTGCCGTAGTGGATTCGGCATCCGCAGTCGCGGGAAAAAGACCGCCGCATTGCGCGCATTATCTGTGCCGACAGTCGCAGCGATGCCATCTACGCCGCTCACCGCATCGCTGATTTCATCCCACGCCGCAGGTGAATCGAGAATCAGAAATGCCCGCCGACTGCGGCAAAGCGTCGCGACTTCAGTAATCACCGTGCTATCCACTTCACCACTGGCGAGGTAGGGTGGAATGCAGAGCATGTTAAAAAGATCCGCCTTAAGCAGTGCATGAACACCCGTTTTCGCAGCAGCACTTGCCGTAAAATTTCCGGAAGTAAGGGCCGTGCCATCGGTAGCGACCACCGACACTATGATGAACTGATCCGCTGGAGGAAGAACGGCTGTCGTATCATTCGGACGGTCTCCGGTGAGAGGATTTTCCACTCGCATCAGCTTTGAGCGGTTCCTCAACACCGTATCCACACTGTTCGGTAACCCGGCCACGCAAGTCACGTTCGCATAAGTTTCTTGGATCTGTGTGCCGAGGTCTGGTAGTTGTTGGAGTGCTGCCACGCCTGTATCCGGCATGAGTTCTATTTTGAGATTGAACAAACTATTGGGAGCTTCACCCACTTCATGGGGACGGGTGTTATGATCAATCGTCACCCGTAAGCGATTGCCCCATGTCCCTGGGTTTGCGGAAATGAGATTGAGCGGCGCACCACCCGTGACCGCCACGACGCGTGCCACCGTCTGGCCAGAAGCCGCAAACAAACGTACAATCAACGCCTGCCCGCCGCCATTTTGATAAAAGTCTCGCACGGCATAACTCATGGCACTTTCCGTCCAGAGTCCGCCAAAGATGCGTTCAAAGTCGGCATAACTGTTGATCACAGTCGGAACTTGGTCTGGTATATCATAAGTGTCAGTAGGACCTCGTAAAGCTCTGCCAACAAATGCGGTGATTGATGTAGGTAGCGCAGCGACAGAACGAACTCCGCTGGAGAGCTCTTCGACATAAACGCCAGGATAAGTAGGGATGACGGCCATAAGATTTTTTAGTTTAAAGTCTAATATATAATTGAATCACTATGGGGTAACATCCCCTGCGGATAAGATAGTTACCACCGTGTCATGTGCTGCGGTAGTCCCTGCGTGAATCAGAGTAATTTCCCCTTGGTGATTACCAAGAAGAGCGATCGCTCCGCCACTGAGAAACAACGGTTTAATCAGCTCCACCGTACGCCTTCCAGCGCCGACTGGGCCAGTTTCCATGGTGATTTTTGCGGCAGCCGTAGAATATTTTTCTGAAGTAACCATAAGAATATCAGGCGCATCCGATGCAAGCCGTATTTTCACTGTAGTCCCATGAATCAGCGGGATTTTTGTCTGGCCGTAGCCCTCGGGTGTCATGAGATCAGTGAAAGAAAGCGCAGGTCCTGCTGGAATCTGAGCGGTAACGATGAGTTTAAGATCAGGCATGGTATTTAGGGAGGTTGAATTTATACTTTAGAGCTATCAAATTTGTAGGAATCTAACGAATACATATCTCTTAGTATGATTATGTTAATTAATGATTAATTAATAGTTCGTAAAAAAATTGATAAATACTCAACTATCTGTGCGTCGATACGAGCGCAAGATTATTCTCCTAAAAAATAAATATTTATCAGAATCTTTGGTTTGAGCGTCGCCAAGACATGATTCTGATAGGATTTTGATGACATCAACATATGAGCGAAAAATGCTCGCTTCGCCGGATCACGCCGGGCGAGCAGGATCTTACACTTCAGACTTCCTGACAGTCATAGCACCCATTCGCGATGATAAGGCTTTTCGTTCAAAGCCTTGGAATAAGATATTGGATGACGGCTGATTTTCGAAAACACAGGTCATGGGTTCCAGCCTGACGTATCGAGCTCGATGACTTCTAGAAATGGAATTCTGGGATCTTCTTCCGTGTTCCATTTCAATGTGACGGTGCATGGTCTCGCTCTGCCATAGCTCAGACGATAGCTCCCATCTTCCAGCGATTTTCCAATAGAAGAACTTTTACTAAAATGGGCACGGGCGATTTCTTGGGTGTTGTCACGCGCTAGTAATTTGAGCGTCAACTTTGTTTCGTTACGTGGGATTTGTGGGTTATCGCAAGAAGCCATCGCGGATACAATGACCTTAAATGTTCCTGACTGGTCAGATGGTTGTGTTGAATAGTCCACGAGACGCCCACCATAGGTATCGAGGAATGGATCGAC
>JANORE010000085.1:0-2431 GCA_031415155.1 Akkermansiaceae bacterium
CCAGTTCCCGTGTTGGGCACCGCCGCGCCTGCGATATTGACGGAAAATGAGGTGCTCGTGACAGGTGCGATGATGGTATAAACTTGAGGAGTATTATAAGCGGTGACATTTAGATTTCCCGAAGTGAATTGTAAATTTACGGGGCTGCCCAAGGTAAATGGAATGGTGGGTGATTCTGTAAAATTGATCGTGGCTGTTCCAGAAGTCGTATTCGTTTTAGTATAGTTATAAGTCGCGGCCTGACCACCGAAGTTCAGCAGGCTGGAATAAGTAGAGCTCGCCCCTAGATAATACTGCGCGGTGAGACCTGTCCCGGTTGGATTTCCAGATGGATCAATGGTGACTCCCGCCGAAGAATGGCTCCCAAGGGTATAACTCCCATTGGTACCATCGGCACTCGGTGCGATTGCGGAGAGAAATACGGTCGCCGTTGTCGTCCGGCTGACGTTAAAAAGCGGAGTGACTTGGATATCCAGCGCATTCACCCCGGCGGGAAAGGTCACGGAAGTGGGGAGAGCGACGTAGTCTGTGCCCTCCACGGCAGTTCCACTTTTTAAAAGCGGCACCGTGATGGAACTTAGTAGCATGAAGCCTGATCGAGAAACTCGGATGAGACCTGCATCATCTGCTGGACTTGTCATCCCAGTTGGCTGCCTGCCCCTAGCATCGACTGCGCTTAGTGAGACGATGTTTTGCGAGTTTAAATTCGCCGCTAGAGATAAGCTATTGAAGCTCGTCTGAGAAGTAATCGACGAGGCTGTAGAAAACCCGAGCGCGATCTTGGCCCAGTCGCTCACGAGATCGCCTTGAGTCGCTTGATCCGTCACCGTGACGCGGAAAAATTGACCCGCGCTCTTAGGCACCGTGAGAATTTTCACCGACCCATCGCCCACGACGCTTGGTAGCGAGCCACTTATCCAAGCACCCACCAAGCCTTCGTTCGATTCTGCGCCGTAGCGTTTTCCCGGCACCGTTGGAAAGGTTAGCGCGAGAGTCTCTTCCGCTGCAGCCACTGCGGGTGCGCGGAAATGCGCTTCGGAGGGCAGTTTGTTAAAAGGATTTGTCCCAGCAGTGAATTCATCCCCATTTTTCACGCCATCCCCGTCGGCGTCTTGATTTAGCCATCCTACATAAGGGTTTTGCTCAGAAATCTGGGAGTCTAGCACTCCGTATTTCTGCTTCCAGACGGACTTGTTGATTTCTTGATTTACCTGAGCATGGGCTTGAGGCAACAGAAATAATGTGAACCATGAAATGACCAGAAGAATGGCACGATCAATCTTTGGGCCAATACCAAATGAGCGGATGTGAGTAGGCATCGTATTAAAATTCTACAGATGGATTATATCAAATTTTTCTATTGAGCAGTTTATAGTAATCCACTCGAAATCCGTCAATTCAAGAATCTTTGATTCATCTCGCCGCACACTGGTACCTTCAATTCAACTAAGAAAGACCGGCATGGATGCAGGCCGTTACAATTCCCGTGAATTTTTCAAGGTTTCAATGTCGAAAATTCTCACTAACTTGGCGTCATTCATCTTATGAAACCACCACCACTCAGTCAGAACTTCCCATTTCCAACTCCAAAAATCAGGATCTCACCCAAGTGGGTCGGATTGGCGGTGATCGGAATTTTCCTGCTGATGGGCGTTTCTTCGTCCTTTTACACCGTGAGTTCTGAGTCAGAAGCCGTCGTTCAACGCTTCGGGAAATTTCACGAAGTCGCCCCGCCTGGGCTGCATTTCAAACTACCCTACGGCATCGACACCGCGACGATTGTACCAGTCCGTCGTCAGTTAAAATTAGAGTTTGGCTTCGGCAGCGAAGGCGCGACGAACCCTGATCAAATCAGTAACGAGGCAGCTCTTGAAAGTGACATGGTCACGGGTGATCTCAACGCCGCCCAAGTCGAGTGGATCGTGCAGTATGGCATCTCATCTCCACAAAAATACCTTTACCGATTTCGTAATCCTGGAGCGACGCTGCGTGATCTAACGGAAAGTGCCATGTGTGAAGTCATTGGCGACCGCACCGTGGATGAGGTTCTCACCATCGGGCGGACTGAGATTGAGAATACCTGCCTGCTTCGCCTTAAAAGCGTTTTAGAAAGACTAGACATGGGCATCACGGCCGAGCAGATCCAACTCAAAAATGTCCATCCACCCGCTCCGGTGCAGCGTTCTTTTGATGAAGTGAACCGCGCTCAACAAGAGCGTGAGCAAATGATCAATGAAGCCAATGGCCAATACAATCAGGTCATTCCAAGAGCCAAGGGAATCGCGAATCAACGCATCTCAGGTGCAGAAGGATTTGCGATTCAACGCATCAATGAAGCCGAAGGCGATGTCGCTCGTTTCAAAGAATTATTAGTCCAATATGATAAGGCGCCGGCGATCACGAAGCAGCGTCTCTATCTGGAAACCATGAA
>JANORE010000086.1:0-1908 GCA_031415155.1 Akkermansiaceae bacterium
GTAGCCGACGTTGCAGAAGAGACGTGCTGGCTTTCTGCTCTTGGCGGACGACTTCGATGCATTTCATGATGAGTTCCTCGTCTGCTTGTGAGACGTCGTCGTCATCCCCGTCATCATCGCTGCTGCTGATCGAAGCTTGGATGTCTGCTTCGAAATTCGGCTTACCTTGTCTCGCGCAGTGATCGATGATGCGCTCGACTTCGGCATCGGTGACGAAGGCTCCTTGGGCGCGTTCCAGTTTCGCCGAGCCGGGCGGCAGGTAGAGCATGTCGCCTTTACCGACGAGTTTATCTGCGCCTTTTGTGTCGAGAATGACTCGGGAATCGAGTGCCGAGGACACTTGGAAGGCGATCCGGCACGGGATGTTCGCCTTGATGATCCCAGTCACCACGTCGGCGCGTGGAGTCTGGGTGGCGATGATGAGATGAATCCCGGCGGCGCGAGCCTTTTGTGCGATCCGAGCGATGCACATTTCCACATCGGCGGGCGCGGTCTGCATGAGATCGGCAAGCTCGTCGATGAGGACGACGATGTATGGGAAACGGTCGGGAATTTTTTCTTCGAAAAGCTCTTCGTCCTCGAACTCAGCTTCGCCACCGAGATCACCCGATGCCAAGGCTGCGGCAATGGCATCCATCGCTTCTTCATCCACGGGTTCTTCCAGTTCCGGGGCGGTGACTTCCTCGACAACGATGGGTTCTTTATCCGGACGCGGGCGACTGTTGAAGCTATCGAAGTTTCTGACGCCTTCCTTGGCAAACATGCGATAGCGTTTCTCCATCTCGTTCACCACCCACTTCAGCGCGGCGACGGTTTTCTTCGGATCGGTGACGACGGGCACGACGAGGTGCGGCAGACGATTATACATCTGCATTTCAACGACCTTGGGATCGACCATGATGAAACGCAGCTCATCTGGGCCGAATTTAAACAGCATCGAGGCAATGATGGAATTGATACACACCGATTTACCCGAACCCGTGGCACCGGCGACGAGGCAGTGTGGCATGGCAGCGAGATCGCCGATGACCGTCTTGCCATAAACATCTTTTCCAAGCGCGAGTGGGATCTTCTTTTTCGGCGAGCGGAACTCGGGATCGTGTAAAAGTTCGTGCAAGGGCACGGCGACTTTGATTGAGTTAGCGATTTCAATACCGACGGTGTCTTTTCCCGGAATCGGCGCGAGAATATTGATCCGTTCGGCGCAGGTGGCGCGCGCGATATCAGCTTCTAGCTGGGAAATCCGGGAAACCCGGAGTCCGGTGGACGGGTAGATTTCGTAACGAGTGATCGTGGGACCACGAGTGATGTCGCCCGCGGTCACCTCGATGCCGAAGTTCTGAAGCGTCTCAATAATCGTCCGCTGCGTGTAGAGAAGTTCCTCACGATTTGCCTCTGGCGTTTCGGGTTCTTCATTGATGTCTAACAAATCAAACCCAGGAAGTTCGTAGTTTTCAAATCCGGTGACGGATAGAAATTGATGGCCGACTGGCTTTTTGCGCTCGAAGGGTTTCGTGCCAATGACGCTGGGATCATTGGCTCGCCGCTGGGAGGCATCAATAATCTGGGGTGGAGGATTTTCACGCAGTGGCAAGAGGGTTTGTGGATCACTGTCCTCTGCCGCCTTCGCAGCACTGGATGCCTTACCTGCTTCGCGTTGTTCGCGGCGTTGTTCACGTTGCCGTTCGCGCTCCGCCAGCATGGTGGCCTCGCGCGCGGCGATTTTCCCAGACGCACTGCGGTCCGCCCGCCATTCATGAAATTTGTAACGAGCAAGTCTCAAACACATTCTTATAAAACGGAACGGATGCTGGCCAGTCAGTAAAATCAATGCCACGACATAGGCGGCACTTGTCAAAATAAGCGTTCCCGCTCGACCGATGACACTGGTCAGGGCGAACCCACCCA
>JANORE010000087.1:0-2040 GCA_031415155.1 Akkermansiaceae bacterium
GATCCGGGCGTCCAGCCACCATGAACATAGATTCCGCTTCGGCCATATGTATTGGTTCCGCGCATGGGTGAAAGCTCAATTCTGGACTGGCCCCAAGCTGCGGAACCACCGGGCCAGCCACCGCATTTCAATCCTACTGCCTTGCATCCCATACCCGCCATTTGGTCTACCGTGCCGAGTGTTTCGTATCTACTCTGAGCCACGAGCCACTCACCTTCTGGGATTGGGCCTTGGCCCTTTATTTTCGGATCTGCAACCCCATCTCTTCCACTAACGGCATCCCATTCTTGGAGCACCTGACCATTGTCGTCCTTCCACCTCAATTTTTTGCCATCAAAATGTAGCTCATCGTTAAACATACGAGAAAACGCCCCGGTAAACGCACCTGTAGCAAACTTGCCACCCCCAATTACACTCACGGTCCCCCCTACGACTGCCGCCGCACCTACGCGAACCGCCTGAGCTCCGGTGAAACCCTTGATGCTTCCTATTTGAGGCGAGGCTCCTTGGGTAACAGCAGCGGTCGCAAATCCAGTCAGGAAGTTTCCGCCTTGCATCTCTTCTGATACTCCTCCTACGACTCCGTGTGCAGCGACCTTCTCAAGACCTCCTTCTGCCCATTGACAGTGAACCCCGACATCTCCAACGGCACTGAATGCACCCGCAGTTATCCCTCCTATGACGGCACCCTTGATCATGCTCTCCATTACATCAGAAAAGCTCCCACCATAAAGTGCAGTCGAAAGGCCACCGCTCACGGCTCCACAAAGCGCCCCAATTAGAACAGCAGATCCAGGAACGAAAACGGAGATCGCGACAACTGCCGCGACTACAACAATTGTTTTCCAATTCTCGCCGATCCATTTTCCAGCAGCTTTAATCGCATTCCAATGTAACTCACCAACAAACTTAATTCCTTCCCACGCCGCATTGGCGATGCCTGTGATTCCTCCCCAAACGGCACCGGCAGCTCCTGCGATTCCGTCCCACACGTCATCGAAAAAGCCATTTCCCGTTGGGTCTGAATATCGGACGGGGTTATTGTGCACATAAGCAAAGCGGTTGTATCCGGCAGCTGTGCTTCCTCCGTCGACTAGTGAATCCGGGCTGATAAACCGGCCTATATTCGGGTCGTAAACACGCGCTTGCATGTGAACAAGTTGCAAGTTATCCAAGTGCTCGTGTCCCGTGTAGCCATCGCGAAGTGTGTGGTGAGGATTACTCGTTTGCTTGTCGGAAGCGAGTTCCTGTCGTTCACCCCAGGAATCGTAGTTCAGGCGTTCAATAATCTTGCCACCAGAATCAGTGAGCACCTTGATGGAGCCTAGAGCATCGCGGTGCATGTAGGCAGTGACGCAGGAATTCCGACTGGAGCGTTCCAACGGCTTGCCACGGACAGGAATGCGACCTGTGAGATCGCGTTGAACGGGGAAGAACTCGGTCAATTGTTCGTAGACCGCAACCACTCCCACTGGTCCAGCGATGTAGTGCCGATGGCGCAACCGCTCGTTGGTTGCGATTTTGTCCCCGAAGAATCCGGGCTTTGACGTCGGCGCCATGTTGTATTGCCATCCTGCCATCCTGCCATCCAGTCACGCTCCGGAGCGAAAGGTGGAGCCATTTCTTCTTGCACCCGCTCGTAGAGGCCCACGGAGAGAGTTTCCTGCCGCAGGTAGCAATCACGGTATTCCTCCCAATACTTGGCACCGGATGGCGAATAGACGAACGCGGCAGACGAAGCACCGCAGTGGACATGCTTCACGAGGTTTGCGGCGGTGTATTCGAAGAAGCCTTTCGGGCCGCTAGTCATGTTTCCATTACGATCGTATTTGTATTGCGAAACCGAACCGTCCAGCCGTTGAATACTCTTCACTCCATGCGCAGGGGCGGCATTGCTGGCATAGTCGAACACGCCCGTGTCAGATTTTTTCAGGATGTTGCCAGATACCCCATAGGCGAGGGTGGCGACCACCTGTTGATTTTGCATGACTTGTCGCAACCGGTCCAAATTGTCGTATCTGAACTGATCAAAGCGCTGCT
>JANORE010000088.1:0-8114 GCA_031415155.1 Akkermansiaceae bacterium
CTCCTGAAAAGTTCCGCCCTTTCAGGGCTAAACTATTGCGTCCACCCATTACCCAGGGCGATGCCCTGGGCTATCGCATGTTGCCCCGTTGGGGCAATCCAGCCCGATGTTTTCCACAAAACATGGAGCCCGGTAGCATAACCTCAATTCCAAGATCGAGTTCGCCATCCGGCTGGTCATCCGTGAAATGACCGAAAGACCTCATCCGTCTATTTTAATCCGTCTTGAGACTTGGCAATCTGGCTGCAACGTTCACAAAGGATGCATGTTTAGCGCTAGCCAACTTACTCCCGAACAAAAAATCTCGCTGAAGCAATGGGCCACTGAGGGGGCCACCATGTCCGATCTCCAACGTCATTTGAAAGAAGATTTCGGATTCACTCTCACCTACATGGACACCCGTTTTCTAATTCTCGATCTCGGCATCGAGCTGATCGAGGTGCCAAAAGTCGAGCCAAAGAAGGAAGAGAAGCCGCTGCCGATTCCGACAGGATCAGTCTCCACCACGATGGATAGCCTCACTCTACCAGGGGCAATGGTCAGTGGGAAAGTCACCTTCAGCGATGGTGAAACCGCCGTGTGGATGCTGGATCAAACGGGCCGCCCGGGCCTTGATCCAGATACTGAGGGCTATCGCCCGTCGCAAGAAGACATCGGCGTATTTCAAAAACAGCTTCGAGATTTGATCCAAAAAAGCGGGCTGTAATCCGGCCCATCTCGTCATGGATCGCATGGGCCACAGACATCGCGTGCGGACGGCGGGTTTTGCGAGTTGGTGCATGATCTATCCGAGCGATTCCTTCGTTTTTCTCTGCCCTCTACTCGCTTTGATCGCGGTCATCTCTGGCTGCAAACCTGCCGCAAAAACCTCTGAGAAACCCGCTGCCGATGTGGCTCCTCAAGTCGTCGGGGAACCCACCGTCCCGGAATTTCATGCCGCCAAGGATCAAATGCCGTATGAGGCTCTGCCACTGTTGATGAAGGTTTTAAAAGCCAATCCCACGTCTTCAAAAACTCGTGATTCATTGGCGAAAATCTTACAGGAAACCGTCTGGAATCTCCCAGAAATTACGATCAAGCACTCGGCACCGATCGATCAGATGGCTGCTACTGGCACTTCTTCATTATGGGTCAGCTTGGCGGGTAAAGTGAATACGAGTGTCCGCTGGAATTTGGAAACCATGGCCATCGAGAGCGTTTTATTTCCGACTCCTGCTGGTACGACTCGCGCACTGATTCTCGATCCAAGCCACCAATCCATCGTCGTAGAACGAGGCGAAATCGCGTTGTTGTGTCATGCGCAGACACTCAAGCCCGTCGCAGAATTGGGGCGATTACCCGATTTTCTGACGCCTTCTGCCGTGGTGGTTTTCTCCTCGAATGGCTTGCTGATAGGCCATCCCAGCTTCGTCTCGGAACAAGATCATTCCATCATCTGGCATCTGCGAGATACGTCTTCTGGCCAGATTATCCGTTCTTCAAAACCTCTTGCGAATGATGCGGCACAACCACTCGCTGCCATTTTTGATCGAGCCGAATTACGAGTCATTCATAGCGATGGCACCTTGCTGGAAATCCCGATTTCTCCCATCAAGCCCGTCCGTGAAATCCCAATGCCCGAGCCGGTGAAACTGCACCACGCCCAATTCTCAGCAGATGGAAATGCGGTGCTTACCCTTCAGAGTCAGGAGGAGAATCAGCCGCCGATTCAGACGATTATTTCCTACCGCGATGAGGAAGATGGCTCGCTCGAAGTCGCTGAATTAGCGACACGTTTCGCATGGAGTCGCCAGCCTAACATCTGGAGCAGCCTGATGAGTTCGGCAGAGAATCCTCCGTTCTCGGTGGATGGGAAATCGCTGAATATTCTCACGAGGTCTCACTCACGGATCGAGCTGGCATCGCCGATTTCTGCCGTGGTTTTCCAAGATCAATCGGTCATCACGGGTGAGGAAAATGGGACGATCACCGTTCATCGGTTGCTGTCATTCCCGGAAATGCGCCCGAGTCAGTCGAAGCCGCGAGAAATCGATTCCTCCGCTCTGGTATCGATTGAGAATCTCATGAAATCGCTGGCTGGAACTGAGTATTCCGAGCAGGAGAATCGGTGCATTCCCAGCACCGCTGAAGAACGCGTTCGGGCTTTTCGCACGTGTAACTTGGAGATCATTCAGGCGGTTTTCCCGCAACTGGATTTCAGCTCGATCATCTCGGGATTTAGAACCATCCAAGTGCGTCAAGCAGCGGCAGAAGCATTTTTGCCATTGAATCGACGATTGGCCCGAGCGGATTTCACCGAGAAATCCGAAGGAGGCCCAGCGCGAGATTTGGCACTTGCCCTGGAATCCGATGATCCTGAATCGATTCAATCATGCTTGTCCTCGGCGGTGAATCTCCCGCCGCTGCTCCGGCAGATTTCGCTTGCGCGCATTGCATGGTTGCAAGGCCGTCTGGCAGATGTGGTATCGAGCTGGCCGACGATTTTCCCGAAGCTCGAAGACATCCGGCGGAGTGAAGATTGGGATGGCTGGGAGCAGGCAGATTTCGAGCCCGCGCTAGAAAACATCCATCAGTGCGTCAGCAAGAAGCTAAACCTCATCCGCATCCCAGAAAACTCGACGCTCCAGCAGCGCAGAGCTGTCGCGACGCGACTGGTGGATCCTGCCGCCGTCGATGGCGTGGGTCGCGTGAAATATGCCGCCGCCTGTCTGGAGGCTGCGCTCGTGTTTTCGGCCTATGAGGAGGAGGCGAATACGGCCTTTCGGCTAGCGACTCTTGCCCGTCATTTCGGCTCGCCGCCGGTGCCTTGCTTGAGAGTGGAAGCCGCCGCCCTCACCATCCTCGGTGCATTTCAAGAAGCGCATCTCCGCTGGATCGAGCTGATCACTGAGCATCCGGTGGAAATGCAATTAGCCGGTGACTACACGGAAGCAGCCTACACCGCCTTTGAAAATATGGACCCGGGCCAAGCGATCGAGATTCTCAACACGGGAATCCGCCACTTTCCTGGTGACTCGACCTTCGCTACCCGAGCTGGCTGGATCGCTCTTCTCGCGGGAAATTCCCAAGAAGCCTACCAATTTCTACTCGCAGGAAAACGGATCGGCTTCCCTGTCGAAAAAATCGACGAGGCGATGGCGATGCTGACCATCGCTGCCACGCGAATCGGTGCGAATGATGAAGCCACTTCCTATTTCCAAGATCTCATCATCATCGATCCGATGTGGGCCGACGCGAAAACGCTGGATCCGCTGGACTGGCCTGAGGAGTTTAAGGTGATTCTCAAGCAGCTGATGCATTGATTTTTAGAATATCGCCGGCGGAGTTTCACGTTTTGGTGATCCATTGGATAAATCCGAGGATGAGAGATGGGGCTTGAATGTTGTATCTTCAATCTCTAGTTCGACGGCTGCATATGCAGCATCCCTACCAACTTTTACCGCTTTTCACCACGGGCTTGGTATTGGCCATTTGGCTGATCGGCGTTCACGCCTTGATGCTCGCGAAACCCGTGATGGTGCAGGATTTCCTGAAAAAATTTCCACGGAATCAAACCATCGGACAAGTGTTGCTCGGGATCGGTTTGGCGTGGTTTTGGTTACTCATCGCACCCAGCGGTCTTGGGAAACTCAGTGCGCTGGCGATGGATCTCGGGGAGTTCAATAACGCCAAGAAACTCTTGCAAATCATGGTCCCCAGTTCTTTGGTGCTGGTCTGCATCAGCGTGCGGGATTTTCTCGCTGTCCGTGCCTTAGGATTGCTCGGGCTGATGGCCGCTGCGCCGCTGCTAGGCGCTGCTTTTCAAAAAGATCCATCATCGCGCCTGCTCGTTCCTATTTTCGCCTATACGATGCTCACCGCCTCGATGTTTTGTATGGGGCAGCCTTATCTTTTCCGGGATTTGGTGACGTGGGTCACTGCAGATCAAAAACGCTGGCGGCTGTTTTCTCTAGCAGGTCTCGGCTATGGCATCGCCACTTTCATCTGCGCCATCGCCTTCTGGCGCGGCTATTGATCTATACTGCCGCGCGTCATAATTTGTGGAAAACGTTGGGCTAGATTGCCCCAGCGGGGCAAAGTGCGATAGCCCAGGGCATCGCCCTGGGTAATGGATGAACGAAATGAATTAGCCCTGAAGGGGCGGAACTCTTCAGGAGGTAACGTGCCAGATTTCGCCCTTTCAGGGCTTGGATTCCTTGGGATTTCTCTACCCAGGGCGTTACCCTGGGCTATCGCATTTTGCCCCGTTGGGGCAATCCATTGAGAGGCGGCACCATTTCCACAAATCGTGATGCGCAGCAGTATAAAAACAAAAAAACCATCCCTTCGCCGCAGTGAAAGAATGGTCGCGAATTGCAAAGTGCCTCAGTAGACAGGAGCACCAGAAGTGTCGCCACCTGTGGATCCACCACCGCCGCCGGTTACTTTGTTCGCAGAATTTTCGATGCCTTCTCCACCGATCCGCATGTCACGACCGAGGCCGATCATGGTATTGCAGGAGGTGAACATCATTGCTGCCGCTAACGTTGTGATCAATAGGATTACTTTCATCGAGATTTTTGATACTCCAATTTAGTCACTCTGCAAGCGGATATTGTTCATGTTTCTTAAATTTCTCCCCTCTCAGGATTCCCGTGGAACTTCCTCTAACAACGAAGAGGTGGCCAGATCAGAAGGGGCGACCACTTTCTCGTTCTTGGGCAGTGCTTGCAAATCACCATAACGCTCCTTGATGATTTCCTTCACGCTGGGATCTTCTAGATCATAATCTTCAAAGCGACGCGGCTCGCACAGCTGCACTCCGGCGTGGTGGTAGATTTTCCAGACGAGCTCGGAACAATAGAGATTGCTGTCATCCCATAGAAATCGAACGTCGTAATTTTTCCCGATTTGTCGCAACGCCCAAGCCCGAGCTGCTTGGTAATGATCAGGCGTGATTGGAGTTTTCAGGCGACAAGCCATGAAAGTTCCTGGCTTGCTCCGCGACATGAATGTCTCGAGTGAAACCATGCCGACTGGCTGCACCGCTTCGAGAACCATCATTTTTCCCGCTTCCTCAAAAACGATCCCGCAGTGCGAATAGGGCGATCGTGTCGCGAGAATGATCGCTCCGCCTTGTCCGGCAGAAGAGCTACTGAAAACAACGTCGCCTTCACGAATCGCATAAGGCTTCTCCTCCATCGCAGAAACCGCCGGAGCCAAGGCCAGCATCAAGCCAACGGCCCAATGGTGAAGTAAGGATTTGATCATTGAAAAACGTTAAATGAGACGATTGATCGCTTCAATCGGAAAAATAGAAGCTCATGCTTCTCCTCTTGAATAATTACCGGGATCTGTCTGGGTTCGGACATGGCATTTGCGCTTCATCCACGGCTTGCAGCAGGCGGATACGAGATAGGTCGGCTAGGAAACTGTCGCTTACTTTTGAAAAAAAACGCGTTGTTTCCGTGGCTATTGCTCGTTCCCGAGGTCGAAAATATCGAGGATCTGCACCAGCTTAGTCTCGTTGAATATAACGAAGTCATGATGGCGATGCGCCGTGTCAGCGAGTTTGTGGCCAGCTATTTCCCCTGTGAGAAACTCAACGTCGGCTGCATCGGGAATCAAGTCCGGCAAATGCACATTCATATTGTCGGTCGATCCAGCACCGATCCCGCGTGGCCGGGCACCGTCTGGGCATTTGAGGGGAATCAATCGTATCCGGAAAATGAGGTGGAAAAAATCTGCAACGCCGCTCGTATATTCTTAGACATTTCCTCTCATCCTAATTCCTAACATCCATGAAACTCATTTTACCAACGCTTCTCACTCTCCATCTCGCCACAATTGCTGGACCAGTCTCGCTGTTCAATGGCAAAGATCTCACCGGCTGGTCTGTCGATGTCCCGGCAGCCGACAAGGAACCTACCATCGCGGCAAGCTTCGTGGTGCGGGATGGGATGCTCGTCAGTCTGGGTAATCCAAAGGGACATCTTGTAACGACAGAGACGTTCTCGGACTACAAGCTCGTCGTCGAATATCGTTTCCCCCAAAAGGGAGGAAATTGCGGCGTCCTCGTCCACACTTCGAAACCTCGTGCACTCAACGGGATGTTCCCTCAATCCATCGAAGTCCAGATGATGCATGAACAAGCGGGCGACTTCTGGTGCATCCAAGAAAATATTGAGGTGCCTGATATGGAAACACGCCGCCCGACCAAGCCGGGTCAGAAATTTGGCGGTGGCGAGAATGATGCCCGCAATATCAAAAATCTCACCGATGGATCCGAAAAACCGTTGGGCGAATGGAACACCATGACGATTGAGTGCAAAGGAGCCGAAGTGATCGTCCACATGAACGGGCAGCTCGTGAATCATGGCAAGAACTCCACCGCTCAATCGGGCAAGATCGCCCTGCAAGCGGAAGGCACTGAAGTCGAGTTCCGCAAACTCGAGCTGACGAAACTGGCCAAATAAAACATCACGGGATGAAGATATTTCTGCTCCTGTCAGTCTGCCTTTTTCTATCTCTTCCAGCACGAGCCGAGGAAAAACTCGTCGCCGCTGCTAGAAAACAAATCGGCGTTACTGTTTCTTACGATCCAGCTTACACCGCTCTCTCCTATCCGAATGGAGATGTTCCCGCCGAGCGAGGAGTCTGCACCGACGTCATCATCCGGGCGATGCGTTCGAG
Organism: Akkermansiaceae bacterium; assembly: GCA_031415155.1. Taxonomy (GTDB): domain Bacteria; phylum Verrucomicrobiota; class Verrucomicrobiia; order Verrucomicrobiales; family Akkermansiaceae; genus Luteolibacter. The sequence goes on from JANORE010000088.1 coordinate 6,673, forward strand.
TTCGGCTAGAGATCTTCAACAACTACTGCACGAAGATATGGGAAAAAACTTCTCTGCCTATCCACGCAATTGGGGTCTCACTCGACCCGACAAAAACATCGACCACCGGCGTGTTCCCAATCTACAAACATTCTTCAAACGCCAAAATTATCAGCTCACTCTGACGAAGGAAAAAGATCCTGCAAAATATTTACCCGGAGACATCGTGACTTGCATCGTCCCGCCGAATCTCCCGCACATCATGATCGTGAGCGATCAGAAAGCCACCGATGGCACGCCGCTCATAATTCATAACATCGGTCGCGGCACCAAGGAGGAAGATATGCTTTTCCGCTTCAAGCTCACAGGCCACTACCGAGTGAAGTAGGTCACATGGTTCGGAGAGCACCAATCGTGCAAGTCGAGCGGCAAAAGGAGCGCGAGAACGCCCGAATCAAATTCATGAATTTGACAGCCGGGCTTCGATGGCTATGGTCCCGCCGTTCACACGAATTTCCCTACTGACTCATGAGCACCGCAACCGCAGAAAAACACACCTTCCAAGCCGAGATCCAACAACTCCTCGATCTCGTCGTCCATTCACTCTACACCGATAAGGAAATTTTCCTCCGTGAGCTGATTTCGAATGCCTCCGACTCCATGGAAAAGCTCCGCCACATGGAAGCGACCGAGAAGGACATCCACGAGCCGACCCTGCCATTTGAAATCCACATCACCACCGACGCCGAGGCGAAAACTCTGACCATTTCCGACCACGGCATCGGCATGACCCGCGAGGAACTCGTGAAAAATCTCGGCACCATCGCCCACTCCGGGACCAAGGCATTTCTCAAATCCGTGAAAGACAGCGGCAGCACGCCCGGCAATATGATCGGCCAGTTCGGCGTCGGTTTCTACTCCGCCTTCATGGTCGCAGATCTGGTGAAGGTGCACACTCGCAGTTGGCAGGCAGATGGCGAGGCACTCGTCTGGATCAGCGACGGGAAAACGGGCTACGAAATCGAAGAATCCCCCGGCCAATCCCGCGGCGTGAAGATCGTCATGCATCTCAAGGAAGACCTCACTGAGTACGCCGAGGAAACTCGCCTCCGCCATCTCATCGAGACCTACAGCAACTTCGTCGGCTTCCCCATCGTCCTCAATGGCAAGCGCATCAACGAAGTCGAAGCACTGTGGTTGAAAAATAAATCCGAGATTTCGGACGACGAATACAAAGCCTTCTATCAGTTCACCGGCAAGGCCTTCGACCAACCCGCTTACCGCCTCCATTTTAGCGCGGATGCCCCCATCGCCATCAATGCGCTCGTCTTCGCCCCGAGCGAAAATCCCGAGCGCATGGGCTTCGGCAAGGTCGATGGCGGCGTCTCACTTTACTCGAAAAAAGTCCTCATCGACGCCGATCCCAAGGGACTCCTCCCCGAGTGGATGCGCTTCATGAAAGG
>JANORE010000089.1:0-3444 GCA_031415155.1 Akkermansiaceae bacterium
AAATCTGCGAGAACGGGGACGTTTTTCCCGATGCGTTCGAAGTCGTCGATCGTGACATCGACACCCGCCGAGTGAGCGATGGCCGGGATGTGGAGCGCGGCATTCGTCGAGCCGCCGAGCGCGATGAGCACGGTGATCGCATTTTCAAACGCCTTCTTGGTAAGAATGTCGCGGGGACGGATGCCGAGCTTGATCAGATTGAGAACCGCAGCTCCCGAGTCGAAGCAATCTCGCATTTTATCATCGGAAATCGCGTTCTGAGCCGAGCCATTGGGTAGCGACATTCCGAGTGCTTCGATAGCGCTGGCCATGGTGTTGGCCGTGTACATTCCGCCGCAGGAACCGGCACCAGGAATCGCGTTGGCCTCCACGGTTTCCAGCTCCTCGTCGGTATATTCGCCGTTCGCGTGTTTACCGACCGCTTCGAAAACGGAAACGATATCGAGGTCTTTTTTCTCACCCTTGATCGTTGCACAGCCGGGAAGAATCGTGCCGCCATATACGAAAACCGCCGGACGATTCATCCGCGCCATCGCCATCAGACAGCCCGGCATATTTTTATCGCAACCACCGATGGCCACAAAGCCGTCCATGCCCTCGCAGCCGACGACGGTCTCGATGGAATCCGCGATGACTTCCCGCGAAACGAGCGAGTATTTCATCCCCTCGGTCCCCATGGAAATGCCGTCTGAAATCGTGATCGTATTGAAAATGATCCCTTTCCCACCCGCAGCGTTCACGCCTTTTGACGACTCGATGGCGAGCTTGTCGATGTGGATATTGCACGGCGTGACTTGGCTCCATGTGGAGGCGATGCCGATCTGTGGCTTGGCGAAATCATCTTTCTCAAAGCCGACCGCGTAGAGCATGGCGCGGCTCGGAGCGCGGTCTGGGCCATCAAGCATGAGGCTGGAAAATGGGCGGGTGGTGTCGTTCATTGTGGGCAAAACATCTCGTGAAAAGTGGCTTCGCGTCAAGGGAAGTTGCTGGGCGATTTCCGCTGAAGAATCGCCTCGGTCATTCGGATGGCTTCGAGATTTGCCCTCACGGAATGCACGCGATGCAGCATGACTCCTTGTTCGCGGGCACTTGCCGTGATGGCCACAGTGGGCCACTCGCGGGCGGCGAGATCGTCAGTGGCTAGAATTTTCCCAATGAATGATTTCCGGGAAACTCCGAGCAACAAGGGTCTATCAGAAATTGTGATTTCCCCGAGTCCTCGCAGAAGCGCAAGATGGTGATCCAGATTTTTCCCGAAGCCGATGCCAGGGTCGAAACACAGCGCAGACGCATCGATTCCAAGGGCCGTGAGTGTGGACATTCTTTCGGCGAAAAATCCCCGTATTTCAGCCACGACATCGGTGTAATGCGGAGCGTTTTGCATCGTCCGTGGATTCCCCTGCATGTGCATCACCACCACGCCGCAACCGCTGGCGGCACAGATCGCTGGCATTTCCGGATCCGTTAATAGTCCACTCACGTCGTTGACGATGTCTGCTCCGGCCATGATCGCGGCCTCGGCGACTCGCGCCTTCGACGTATCGATGGAAATCAGGCCGTCCCACTCATTTCGTAGCGCGGCGATGACTGGCACGGTGCGGGCGATTTCCTCATTCGCAGAAATGACGGCCGCTCCTGGCCGCGTGGACTCGCCACCGATGTCGATGATCGCGGCTCCTTCGGCGATCAATTGGCGAGCGTGAGTCAGTGCCGTCTGGATTTGAAAATGAGCACCGCCGTCGGAAAATGAATCCGGCGTTACATTTAAGATCCCCATCACTTGGGCGTGGTGAGTGATATCCAGCGTGCCTCGGCGAGTTTTCCAAATCATTCGTTCAAATTGGCGGCTTGCAGCGTCCGCAGATGGTGACTACTTTGCGCCTTATGAACTTACTGGCAACGGTGAAAATCTGCATACTCACCGCAGGACTCATGATTTCAGCACCGTGCCATGCAAATGACGGCATGGATGATGTCGATGGTCCGAACGTCCGCGTGATGAAATACGAAGATGGATCACGCGAGGTTTTTGAGCGCAGTCCTGATAACAGGAAACTCACAAAAACAAAAAAATCAGCGAACGGAGTCATCACCATGAGGACTCATTACACCATGGACGCGAGCGGAAATCCACTTGGCTGCAAGATCAAGGACGGCCAAGGACAAGAGCTATTCAAAGTGAGTTATGGCTACCATAAAGTGACCGGGAAACTTGAGCGGGAACTGATGTTCGACGCTCGCGTGAAGCGACTTGATAAGAACACGGGCAAGGAAACGCCCATTCAAGTGATCGCTTATATCTACGATGCAGAAGGCAAACGGAGCGCACCGATTGTTTATAACTTACTGCCGGGTAAAAAATTCGATGAAGTATTCGGCATCAAATCATCGGAGCTAGGTAAAAATCCTTTTAACGAGGGTAAATAGTCCGACGCTTGCTGAGTCATCGTTCCATCTCTGCCGTGCCATCTCCACAGACCTTACTTCCTTGGCTGCTAGGCGGAGCCATCGGCGCCGCAGGAATTCTCCAAGGTCTCCATTGGCGCTCATCCAGTGGGACGACCGATCTGGCGGAACTGGAAAATCAACTCCGCATTGCGGGAGAGGAAAACGCCATGCTGCTGCGTGAAAATGAATCGCTCCGCTCGCTGGCCCAGGGCGGTGGAAAATTTGCCGTGCCGCAGGAATGGATCGATCGCGTGGAAAAAGAATTCGGCCTGCGATTTAAATCCAGCCCAGTGGTCCATCGTGCCGGAAGCGAAGAACTGCGAGACCGGATTTCTGCGGCCATTGAAAGTCGCTATGGTCCATCTGGCATGGATGATCGGCAGGAAGCCTACCAGCTCATCGGCTGGCTACGATCCGGTGATGGATTGCTAGATCAGCTCACCAGCGCCCGCTCGGTCGGCGCGCTCGTTTGGTTTGACGATACGAATGCCGAAGGCTGGGTCGCGGCCCGGTTCGATCTAAAAAACATCCCGGACCAAGCGGCGCTTCTTGGCCTTCTCTCGCGGAGTCTATTTCATCAGCATTTCCCGCCGCCCCCGACTTATCCAGGCGATGATGCAGCGCGAGCGAGAGATGCCATTCATGAAGGAATCGCCGCCGGTATCGAAGCGCGATTTTACGCCCAATCTGCTCGCACGATCGGCTTCAGCCCGATGAAGGCAAACACCGAAGCAGAACATCTGCTCGCGAGTTTTTCGCCGTTTCTTCAGGGGCTCACCACCTTTCCTCTCACCGAAGGTAAAAAACTAACAGACAGCCTATTTCTGCAAGGAAATGAGCCATTGATCGAAGCGTGCCGGAAATTACCACAGACCACGCGAGCGCTTATTTTCCCCGGCGAACCTCTGGTGGAACCGATGGCGTTAGATTTACCTTCCGTCCCTGAAAAGCCATTTCTCACTGAAACGGCGGGTCAACTCGGTCTCCGTCTCTGGC
>JANORE010000090.1:0-1761 GCA_031415155.1 Akkermansiaceae bacterium
TAAAAACCGAGCTCGCCCTTGGGATTTTCTGCGGCGAAGTAGACCTCGCCTGCCGGAGCGTTGATGCCTTGAGTCGAGACGATGAAGTGGTGAATGAGCTCTTCCATCGACATCATCACGCGCTCTTTATCGGGCAACATGCTCTTGGAATCGGCGAGATTGACCGGGCCATCCGGCATAGTATCGAGGACATGGCGACACAGTCTGATGGACTGGCGCATTTCCTCCATCCGGCATTGGTAACGTGCGTAACAATCCCCTTCGTCGGCAATTGGAATGTCGAATTCGTATTTCTCGTAGCCGAGGTATGGACTGTCTTTGCGAAGATCACGATCGACACCGCAAGCGCGGAGATTCGGGCCTGTCATCCCCCAAGCGATGGCGGATTCACGAGAGATGACGCCGACATCGACCATGCGATCGAGGAAGATTTTGTTCTTATCGAGCAGCTTACTAATCTCATCGATCGTGATGATGCATTCGTCGAGAAATTGGCGAACGGATTGTTCAAAGCCGGGCGGCATGTCACGGAGTTGGCCGCCGACGCGGGTGTAAGAAGTGGTGAAGCGCGCTCCAGTGAGCTGCTCACAGAGATTGTAGACTTTTTCCCGTTCCGTGAAGGTGTAGAGGAAAACCGTCATCGCGCCGACATCCATCGCGCAAACTCCAACGCCTAGCATGTGCGAGGAAATCCGGGCCAATTCGCAGCAGAGAACGCGCAAGGCTTGACCACGCGGTGGCAGTGTCCAGCCCATCAATTTTTCAACCGCGCAGGCGTAAGCGACATTGTTAGCGAGCGGAGCAAGGTAGTCCAAACGATCCGTGTAGGGCACGAATTGGTTGTAGTGCATATTTTCCGCAATCTTTTCGTCGCCCCGGTGAAGAAATCCCACGTCTGGATCGGCCGAATGGATCACTTCTCCGTTCAGTTCGAGAATGAGGCGCAGCACGCCGTGAGTCGCGGGATGGGAAGGCCCCATGTTGAGAACCATGCGCTCACCCACGAGATCGTCCGTTTCCTCGTGGTAGCTTTCCGCCGCATGGGCGGCACGAGCGATGGTGTCGGGTGCCTGAAATTCTTGGATAGTGGTGCTCATGCCGATGTTGCCGCAGCAAGGAACGCCTAGAGTGGCCAGTTTCGCAAGGGCTTTGTGAAATTTTTCACAAGCGTTTGTTCCCGTAGCGCTCGCTGAATTGGCGGATCAAATCATGAACGCGATCTGGTTTCGGAGAAGTATCCGTAGACTCAGGAGGAATGATGTTCTCAGCTAAATCATTGGAATCAATGCTACTAGCGATCGTAAATGGTGAATCGACCTGACCTTTAGCAATCATTTGGGGGGGCGATAATTCGGATTCCTCTTCTAGGTCGATCTCGTCGAGATCCAGATTTTCTTCTTCAAAAATCGCGATTGGAGCGTAGGAGACCACCGGCGGTGGAACGGATTTATCCTGCATGACTTCAGCCACATTGACCGGAATGAACGGCTGGAACTTGCCTTCTCTGTAGGGAGAGAAAGCCTGCACCGATGGCTTAGGAACTACGCTATGAAATTTAACTTCGAACGGTAAAGGTGGTGGCGGCGAATCTGAGTCTTTTGGAAAAGCGTCTGGAAAAGAAGTTTCTGAATCAGCCTGGTGGTTAATCGCCAAATTCGGTTCGGGCTTGGGTTCGGGCTTGGGTTCGGGCTTGGGTTCGGGCTTCGGTTCGGGTTTGGGTTCGGGATTGGGTTCGGTAGTGCGTGCGGGTTTGAGTGAGTG
>JANORE010000091.1:0-3442 GCA_031415155.1 Akkermansiaceae bacterium
TACGGCGAAGCCATCGGCGGCGGCAATAAAGGCAATGGCAAAAAGGCCCGCGCCGGGCTGGTCCGAGCCATGCGTGCCCACCTCGGAACTCCCGCCGATGCGACCTTCTGGGCGCACGACGTCTCCCGCGAATACCGAAAAATTCTCCTCACAGGCTCCATCGAACGCAAGACTGAATCCATCGGGCGCGATGGAAAACTCCACGCGAAAACCACCCGCAAAGGCATCTCCAAAACCGAGGCCGCTGCCGAATCCGCAGACATTCCGTTAGGGAAAATGCTCCGCCACCGGATTCGCTATTTCACCGACGGAGCCGTCATTGGTAGTCGAAATTTCATCAACGAAGCCTTTGATCAAGCCCGCGAACGCTTTGGTCCGAAACGGAAAACCGGAGCTAGAAAACTCAAAGGCAAAGCCAGCCCCGCGTCCACGATTCTCTGGAGTTTGCGAGATTTACAGAAAGGCACGGTAGCATTTGAGACTTACTGATTGAGTAACTATTCAGCCACGAAATGTAAAATCTTTGCGGACCGCATCTAAATGTTTTCGGGCTTCCCCTTGCAGTCGCCGATTTGAGAGAAGCTTCCTGTTTTGTTACGTCTTTGCTCTGCTCCAGCCCCAACACCTCGAAATTTCTGTACTGTCGCGCGTGAACCTTCGTGACTCGTAAAAATTGATCAGTTCAAGAAATCTGAAATTCCGGAACTTTTCCGTTGCAAACTTAGCGACCCTTGATCCTTTGCGGTAACTCGCACCAAAAATGCATAATTCGATTCTGCGGTCATTCTAAGAAAACAATCGCTGGATAGTCGGTCACTTGCTCCAATTTTACATCATAGAGCGCGGCGATTTCTGGGGCATCGGAGACATGATAGACGTCTCGGTAGTAGACCTCCTTGATGCCGTAGGCGCACAGAGTTTGCATACACGCGGTGCATGGCATCGTGGTCGTAGCGACGATTTTCGCCTCACCACGGCGGAAGAGACTGCACAGATTCACCTCCGCGTGGAGCATGAATTTCTGCCGCGCCTCGCGATCATCCCAGAAGCCTAGTGGCGGATTGTAGCCCGGGGCGAGACCATTGTATGCCGTGCCGATCACTCGATTATCGAAATCCAGAGCCGCTGCACCCACCTTCCGGTAAGGATCTTCCGACCGCAGACTGGCGACTTGGGCCAGCGCCATGGCGTATTGAGGAATCGATAAACGGTCAGTGGACATGGGTGGAGAATGCGTGGGGAATGTCATTTTTTAAATCCTAAAGCACGACATTTTTAGCCATCACGCCCGGGCGATGGGTAGAATGGTGGGGTTTCTCGGTACGCCGTTGAATGCGCGGTCCAGCCCAAGCTGCTGCCACATCCCAGCCACGGCACGACCTAGGATTTCTACGTCGCCGCGCGCATCGTGACGGCGGATGCCTTGTGAGTCGATGCGGAGTCGCGAAACGAGATGATCCAGCGAGTGACCCGTGCCACGGGCTTTCCCGAAAAGCATCTTCGAGATATGGATCGAGTCGATGCTGTGGACCTCTCGCATGGGTAAGCCATGGCGGCGGCAGGTCGCGGCGAGAAATTTACGATCAAACTTTAAACCATTATGTGCAATCAAGGTGGAGTCTCCCGACCATGCGGCGAATTTGCACAACACCTCCTCGGGCCGCTTCGCATCTTGCACATGGCGGTTCCCGACTCCGGTGTAGCTCTCGATGAAGGAAGAAATCCTGCGCCGAGGCTTGGCAAAACTCTCGAAGGTCTCTTCCGGGCAGAGCGAGCCCGCAGTGAATCGCATGGCCGCGATCTGGATAAACTCGTCATATTCTGGATCCAGCCCGGTCGTTTCTAAATCATAGACGACGAAGGTTTCCCCGGTGTGCGTGTGATCGGTCCAGAAAAACGAATGCCGACAATCGGAGCAAGACGCACGAGTTCCGATCATGGATTTGGGGCCCGTGAGTGGAAATTGACAAGCGGGGCAGAGCATTTTCATGAGAAAAGTGAACTGAGAAGGAGAAGGATTCCCTTTCCAAGCCAATAAAAATGGACGGAGAAATCAGAGCTCTGGCACGAGGGGGAGTTCGAACCCTCGATCCACCATCCGCGATTCAAGCGTGTTGGCCCCCGCATGGTGAAGAACTCTTGACGGCCTAGCAGGTTTTTCTTTAAAAACACGCAACCTCAATATTCATTTTGATGAAAAATCCATCGATCCATTTGGACTCAGGTCTTGAAATCGGCTACGGCAGTCCTCTCGCTCAATTTAGCCAAGAGGTTGAACTTTCGAGCGGGACGCATTTCCTGATCGCCCGCAATGGTCGCGGCAAGACGACTCTCCTTCGGACGCTGGCCGGCACTCTCAAGGCGGTTTCAGGGGGATTTCATTGCCAAGGATTTCTCCAATACCTTCCAGAAGACCTTCGCTTCGACCCGGAAATCACTCCCGTGATGATTTTTCGGATGCTGTTGCCTAAGACTCGGCTGCAAGAAGCGCTTGATCTGGCGGCCCGCATTGAGCTAGACGTGAAAAAACAATATGGCCGACTTTCCACTGGAAATCGCCGTAAAACCAGTCTCATCATGGCCGAGTTTTCCACCAGATCGAACATGGGCAATATCCTCCTACTCGACGAACCTTTCAGCGGACTGGATGCCTTCGCCCGCCAAGCGTTTGAGGAAATTTGGAGAAATTCAGCCTCCAATGTATTACGTCTCGTGAGTTGCCATCCAGATTATGACGCCATGCAGATGCCCAGCGCGGTCATGATCGAGGGCAGTAAAGCCCGGCACCTGAGTGGTGCGGGCCAAACATGGAGCAGCTTGAAAAACTTATTAAATTGATCTTCCCGCCATGCGACTTTTCCGACTCACATTTGCATCGATTTTACAACGTAAAGCTTGGGTGATCTGCGCGTTTGCGGTGATCGTTTTCCCATTCGTGTTACCCATTCTCTCGAGTGCCACCGAGAAGCCGATTCTGGTCCAACCTGCCCGGATTTTAGCGGCATGGGGCACTCTTTGGGTATGCGCCTTAGTCTGGGGGCTCTATACCGCCGCTCACGAGGGTGAGGCCAATGCTAAATCCGGCATCGGCGAGTATTTCAAGACCACTGGCATTTCTGCGACCCGGCAGCTTTTGGAAATTTGGCTCGCGCTGTTGTGCTTCATCGTGCCACTGGCCATCCTCGCTGGACTGATCAGTCAATTCGCCGCCACTCCCGGTGATCCTTTAGAGCGTTCCATGTGGTGGATTATGAATCTTCAATACGCGACTCTTTTTGTATGGGTCGTCGCTCCTCTTTTGGCCTTGTCCACTGCGCTGGCCTCACGTTTCGGCGGTATCACAGGCTTCGCGGTCACCCTGGGAATCGCACTCTACGGGCTTTATGGCGTTGGCTACCTCGACAGCATGTTGAAATTGGATGCAAATCCAATTCTTCGCGGG
>JANORE010000092.1:0-22872 GCA_031415155.1 Akkermansiaceae bacterium
CGCGCCGCGTGGTCTCGCTCCGCGGCTTTCCGGCCTCATAGAGCACGATGTCCTGTTTGTTGCCTGTCAACGCTTCAGCATCACGAGCCATCTGCCGCAGTTCGCCGAAGTTGTTGGCCTTCTTCGCAGCCTTCGCGGACTTCTCACCTGCAGCGGCTTTTTCCGAAAGCTCATCGGTCGCGATTTCGAAGCCACGCTTCCTGCCACCATCCTCGATATCAAACTGCGTGCGTGCCTCCGTTGGCGGTGCTTTCTGTGCATGCAAGTCACCCGCGTGAATGCAAAGTAGGCAACAGGCGATTCGGGTAAAAGATCGAGGATTCATGAGGCACATAGGGAAAGTTATCACATGCAAAGTTTACAGACTGCCGGATGTCTTTGGGCACTGAAGGTCATAGCATTCAAATTCACTGACTATGAACTTGGTCTTCCGGGTCGCTTCGGCAAGTTTTCTTTGGCAACGTTTTCCAGCTGCTGTGAAGGTTGGAAGCGAAACGGAAACTGCCCCTCAATCTCTAGCTACCCACCCATTCGCATCAACCTAAGAACTCTATAAGATATAAATTCAATGAATTACGATTTATTTTCCGGCTTTGTAAATGTCGTGGATCGGGTCGGAGCTTCGCGATGGTCGGGGACGGAGTGAATGATGCTATCGCTCAATGGATTGCCCCGATGGAGCAATTAAACCCCATCGTTTTCCACAAATTTTCACGCGCGACATGTCCCCTCAGAATTCAAAACAAGGCGATTGAGGCATCAATTGAGCACCTTGGAGGTCTCTTTTTTAGCCTCAATACGACGTTTATCCCGAATGTGACAATTTAGTCACATTCGCGCACTTGAGGCAAATTGTCCTGCGAGCTGAACTGCCGTCCGCCCGAAATTCTGGGCCGCTCGCATGATTCATTTCCGCTCATTATCCCGTATCGCATCCCTGTTCCGCAGTCGATGTGTGGCATGGACTTGCTTAGGTCTGGGAATGATCTCGCCGATTTTATCCGCGCAGGAAATCACCAGTTTTTACATCCGCGAGTATCGAGTCGAGGGCGCGAAACGCTTAAAAAACTTAGAAGTCGAGGAGGCCGTCTATCCATTTCTCGGGCCTGGCAGGTCTCCGACCGACGTGGATCAGGCGCGGGCAGCACTGGAGAAAGTGTATCACGATAAGGGTTTTCAGACCGTCTCAGTGGTGGTCCCCCAGCAAGACCCACGCTGGGGCGTGATTCGGCTGGAAGTGGTGGAAGGCAAGGTCGGACGCCTGCGAGTCAATGGCGCGAAATTTTTTCTGCCCAGTCGGATCAAGCGCGAGGCTCCCTCCATGGCGGAGGGCAATACTCCCGACATGAATCAGGTGAAGAAGGAAATCGTCGCTCTCAATCGCCTCGGGGATCGGCGCGTCACGCCCAAGCTGCTTCCGGGACGAGAAGCAGGGACGGTGGATATCGATTTAGAAGTGGAAGATTCGTCGCCCTTGCACGGCTCGTTAGAGTTAAACAATCGTAATAGTTCGAATACGACGGGTCTGCGTTTAAATGGTGCGATCAGTTATGGAAATCTTTTCCAACTAGGACATACAGGCGGCTTTAGTTTCCAGCTTGCGCCGCAGGATATAGACGATGCGCTCGTCTTTTCCGGTTATTACTCGGCGCGTGTTTCCGATAGTATGACTCTGCTTTTCCAAGGCACGAAGCAGGATAGCGACATTTCCACACTCGGCGGTGCCGCAGTGGCTGGGCGTGGCCATACTCTGGGATTAAGGGCGCTGTTTGATTTGCCGAATACGGAGAAATTTTATCATAACTTCAGTTTCGGTATCGACTATAAGCATTTCTCCGAAAACATCGTCATCGGTAAAGATACGGTTTCCTCGCCGATTGAGTATTACCCGCTGAGTGCAAACTATGGGGCAAGTTGGACGGAGAAACAAAGCTTCACGGAGTTTAATACCTCTCTGAATTTCCACCTGCGTGGCTTGGGAAGTGATGAATCAGATTACTCGAATAAGCGATTCAATGCAGACGGGAGTTATGTCTTTCTGCGTAGTGATCTGGCTCACACCCACGATCTGAATGGTGGCTCACAAATCTTCGGGAAAATCCAAAGTCAGATCGGCAGTCAGCCACTCGTCACGGCTGAACAAATTTCCGGTGGTGGTCTTGGCACGGTTCGGGGCTATCTCGAATCAACGACGGTCGGCGACAATGGAGTTTTCGCCACGGCAGAGCTGCGTAGTCCCTCGCTGATCGGCAGTGGAGATCGCGAAGACGCCAAGTCTGACGAGTGGAGATTTCATGTCTTTGCGGATGCTGGATTGTTAGGAATTTATGATCCGCTGCCATCGCAGAAAAAGCGCTCCGGTCTGGCCAGTGCCGGCGTCGGGACCAGTTTCAAAGTCCGCGAGCACTATAACGGTTCGCTTGACCTCGGCGTGCCATTCGTCGGCCAGACAGATTCTCATGCAGGTGACATTCGTGTCACATTCCGTGGCTGGGCAGATTTCTAATTCCGTATTTCTATCTCCGATATTTTTCCTATGAAGCAATTGATCACCTCATCATACCGATCCATCTCTGGTATCTGTCTAGGCCTAACCTTGGCAGGCTTGTCCCATGCTGAAGAAGCAAAGGAAATCAAGGATGCTTGGTGGAATGCCGATTGGACAGAACGCTCAAAAATCACATTTGATACCAGCGACAGTGGAGCCGGACTCGCAGATCCCGCCGGGACTCCGACCGTGCTAGTCAGACTGAGTGGTAATTTCCAAGCGGGCTTCAGCGCGGCTAAACCGGACGGCAGTGACCTCCGCTTCGTCGCTGCAGATGGGAAAACTCTCCTGCCTCATCAGATTGAGAGATATGATGTCGATCTTTTTGAAGCCCTCGTCTGGGTCAAGCTGCCTGATGCGAAGCCTGCCACGAAAGACTTTTTCCATGTCTATTCTGGGAATGCCAGTAACGAGCTGGGTGCTGCGGGAAAACCGACTGACACCTACGATGAGAATTTTTCCCTCGTCTATCATTTCAACGAAATCAGCGCGGCTCCGGTGGATTCCACGGTGAATGGAAACAACGCGGAGACGCTCGCCGTGACCTCGCAAGTCGGCATGATTGGTAATGGCTTGCTCTTGTCTGGAGCGGCTCCGATCAACATTCCAGCCAAGCCATCCCTGCAATGGCAACAAGGCCAAACGCTCACTCTTTCCGCATGGATCAAGCCCACGGCGCTTCAGAAGGACTCCGTTATTTTCAGCCGCTCGGAAGGGAATTCATCGTTCCGTTTATTGCTCGATCAGGGAATGCCTGTGATCGACTTGGCGGGCACTCGCAGTGCGAACGGAGCACCTGTGGCGGCTGCCACATGGACTCATCTGGCGGTCGTCGCCGATGGCAAAACGATCCAACTTTTCGTCAATGGGACGCCATACGGAAATGTTTCCGGTGCCCTGCCAGCACTCAATGGCCCGCTCGTGATCGGCGGTCCGGCCACCGCTCCAGCGATGGGTTTTCTCGGCGAGATGGATGAATTTACCCTTTCAAAAACGGCTCGTTCCACGGGTTGGGTAAAACTGACATCCGTCAATCAAGGCGGTTCTGATCGCTCGATCGCACTGGGTGAAGCGGAAAGCGGCGAGGTAAAAGCCGAAAGTGGCGGCATGATGGAGCACCTTTCCTTATTCGGTGACATCGCAAATAACATGATGTTCGACGGTTGGATCGCCATCGGCGTCTGTGCCATTATGATCATCGTCGGTTGGACGGTTGCGGTGAAAAAATTCTTGTATCTCAACTCGATTGAAAAAGGAACTAAGCTGTTCCTGAAGCAATGGAAATCTCTTTCTACCGATCTCACGGCGCTGGATACCGAAGATAAATCAAGCGTGGCCAGTCTCGGTGGTACGGTGGATGGATCGCAACAAGCACTGCTCCAGAAGTCGCCACTTTTCCATATCTATCAGATCGGTGCTGATGAAATTCGCCATCGTTTGGATAAAGACAACAACCGCGTCCAAGGTCTTTCCGGTCGCTCGATTCAAGCGATCCGCGCCAGCCTTGATGCGGGATTGGTCCATGAAACACATCGTCTCTCGGACGGTCTCGTTTATCTGACCATGAGCATTGCGGGTGGTCCATACGTGGGTCTGTTAGGAACAGTCGTCGGGGTGATGATCACCTTCGCCATCATCGCCAAGTCCGGTGAGGTGAATGTGAACTCCATCGCGCCGGGTATCGCATCCGCGCTTCTTGCCACCGTGGTCGGCCTCGTCGTGGCGATTCCAGCATTGTTTATTTATAGTTATCTCAATGGTCGGATTAAGAACTCGCTCGGCCTCATGCAGGTCTTCATCGACGAGTTTGTCGCGAAGATGGCGGAGTTCTATCGCCCGGCACAAGAGGCGGATCAGACCGGTTCGAAACACTAACTCACTAGCCTCTCACTCTTATGGCTTCCGCAGACGAAAAAAGCTTCGATGACATCAACGTCACGCCGATGGTGGACCTTTACTTGGTTCTCCTGTTGATCTTCATCATCATGACCACCGCAGGGGTGCAGGGCGTGAAGGTGAATTTACCAAGCGCGAGTGCGAAAGCCGCGGTGAAAATGGAGGAGCCGAAGACGCAAGCCGTCACCATCGATCCCGCAGGGAACATCAAGCTCAACACCGTGGCGGTCACTCTGGCGGAACTGGAAACGAAATTGGGCCAGCTCAAGGCGGCCAATCCTGAGCTACCCGTCGTCGTCCGTGGCGATGGGCAAAACCAATACCAGGGCATCATGAATGTCCTCGATGTGTTAGGCCGCATCGGCGTCACCCAGATCGGTCTCGCGACGCAAGAAGCGAAGAAATAATCACCCTGAAATTCATTTCCGTGAGTCCAGAAATTCCAGCCCCCAAGCCAAACAAGAGCAAGCTCATCATCGGTGGGATGCTCGCGCTGGTGCTCATCGGCGGCGTGGTTTCATTCATGACGGCTGGCCCGAAAGTGGCGAAAAAAACGAAGCCGAAGACGGATCTGGTTTTCGTCAATCTTCCGCCCCCGCCGCCACCACCGCCGCCGCCACCGAAAGTAGAGCCGCCACCGCCGAAGGATGAGCCGCCACCGAAAGAAGAAGACATGCCGCCGGAGGAAGCTCCTCCCGACGAGCCGCAGGAAGCTCCTGCCGATGAGCCACCTGCGGATGACGCGCTTGGAACGAACAACAAGGGCAATGGGCCAGATATGGGTCTCGTCGCTGGAGGTGGCAGTGGCCGCATCGGAGGTAAAGCTGGCTCTGGTGGAATCGGCGGCGATGGAGTCGCGCGATACAAAAGAATTCTAGCAGATTCGATCACGGCCGCCCTGCAAAGAGACTCTCGAACGAACAAGGCCAAGACCAGCGTGCAGCTCGATATTAAGCAGGATTCGTCTGGCCAGATCACGGATGTGCAGGTGATCGGCACTAGCGGTAATCCCGATACGGACCGCGCCTACCAAGAAGTTTTACTCGGCTTGCAGCTTTCAGAGCCGCCTCCTTCAAAAATGAAAAAATTCATTTCCTTACGCACCAAACCGTCGCGCTAAATTTTCTAACTTTTCTCTCATGTCGCCCACCCGTCCATTTCTCGCCGCCGCATTTCTTGGTGCTTCCAGCCTGCTTCAGGCACAGGAAGTCGCTCCAGAAAGCGTCCTTGTCACTCCTGATTCTCCTGCTACCAAGACGACGCTTTCCGATACGCTCGATCCTACGCTCGACGTCCCACTAACTACGGATTTACCCGCGGATCCAGCACCTGCCCCGTCGGAAACTCCATCAGGAAGTGTCACTCTGAATCTCATCAAGCGGCTCGTTAAAAAAGGGATTCTCACCCAGGCGGAAGCTGAGGAAATGATCAAGGATGCGGAGGCGGAAGCACTGGCCGTGCAGAACGCCTCGAAGGCTGAAATTGCCGCCATGGCACCGCCGCTAGAACCCTCAGACACCCGCGTCACCTACATTCCAGAAGTGGTGAAAAATAACATGCGCGACGAGATCAAGCAGGAGCTGATGGCTCAAGCGCGCGAGGAAAAATGGGGTGAAAACAACGCGCCCGAATGGACTTCTAAATTCAAGCCATTCGGTGATATCCGGGTGCGCTATGACGGCACGTTTTTCCCGGAAACTCGGTTTGAGAAAGACCCGACCACCGGTGAGCAAGTGCTGGTCGAGGGAAATGAAAATCGAAATTTTTTCACCAACTACAATGCGATCAACAATGGCTCGCCATTTGATCAAACCAACTCGCTTAAAAATTTCCCGCCTTCTTACAATGTGGACCAAGATCGGCACCGGGCGCGTTTGCGGACTCGCTTCGGCACGGAACTCATGCTGGGTGACGGCTTCAATGGCGGTATCCGCCTCGCGACGGGTGATAGTAACTCGCCCACTTCCACCAATCAAAGTCTCGGCGGCTCGGGTGGAAATTTCTCGAAATATGCTATTTGGTTAGATCGTGCATTCCTCAGCTACGATGCAGGTCCGGGCGATGGCCAAGAATTGGTTTTCATGTTAGGCCGCTTCGACAATCCATTCTTCGCCACCGACATTCACTGGGATGATGATCTCGGCTTCGACGGTCTCGCTCTCCGTGGAAAGGTCAGGCTAAACGATCAGGCATCGACGTTTTTCACCGCAGGTTATTTCCCGGTTTATAATACGGATTTTAACTTTGCGTCGAACCAAGGAGCCAAGTTTGAAAGTACCGATAAATGGCTGACTGGCGCACAGCTCGGGATCGACTGGGAGATCAATGATGATTTCAAGGCGAAATTCGCCCTCGCTTACTATGATTTTAACAAGATCACTGGCAAGCTGTCATCGCCATTCACTCCACTCAGTGCAAGCGATGCGGGGGACACCGATGGCACTCGTACATCCTTTTCCCAGCGTGGAAATACCTACATGCCGCTGCGTAACATCACGCCGACAGCGGCCAATGGTTTAGGCACGACCAACCAGTATCAATACTACGGTCTCGCCTCCGAATTCAGAAATCTAACACTCACTGGAAAACTGGAATACGACCACTTCGACCCGGTCCGTCTGGCGCTTGTCGGTGAGGTCACCAAGAACATCGCCTTCGACCGCTCCGAAGTGGCTGATAGAGCTTACAGCGATGGGCGGATTGGCCGCACCATCGATAAGAAAAGCGACTTCGAAGGCGGCGACATGGCGTGGAATCTCGCCTTCCAAGTCGGCAAGCCAGCCATGGAAAAATTCGGCGACTGGCAAGCGGCCTTCGGTTACCGCTACATTGAGTCCGATGCGGTGGTGGATGGTTTCAATGACTCTGACTTCGGCGGTGGCGGCACCAATGTCCAGGGATTCACGCTTGGCGGAAATATGGCTCTCTCGCCTTCCGTCCGCGTCGGTCTGCGCTGGATGAGCTCGGATGAAGTCGATGGCCCACCGCTCAGTTCCGACACCTTACAGTTCGACATCAACGCAAAATTCTAACCATTTTATGAAATTTCTTCCTGCATTTCTCCTTCTCGGTTTCTTCACCAGCATCACTCACGCAGAGGATGCCGCACTGGATCCATCGGCGAAACTTCGTGAGCAGTTACGGAGTGTGACGCTCCAAGTACGCACCGCTCAATCAGATGTGGCGAATGCCCAAGCTCTCAAAGCGGCCGAGGAACAAAAAAACCTCCAGCTCGCTGCCGAGATCAAATCCCTCAAGGCAAAAAACGAGACGCTCGTGAAGCAGAGCAACAACGACAAGGTGCGTCTGGAAGAATCCATCGCCACCCTCAGCAACAAGGTCGCGATGCAGGATAAGCAGAACAAGCTGCTCGATG
The DNA here is from genome assembly GCA_031415155.1 of Akkermansiaceae bacterium. Lineage (GTDB taxonomy): Bacteria > Verrucomicrobiota > Verrucomicrobiia > Verrucomicrobiales > Akkermansiaceae > Luteolibacter. The sequence continues at coordinate 7,821 of JANORE010000092.1, forward strand.
AAGCTCTCGGGAAATGGAAAGTCGGCTATCAGAAAGCGGCAGAGGTCGCTCGCACGAAAGAAGCGGAGCGCGCCAAATTCGCCGCCGAAATCATCTCGGTAAAGCACACCATCGCGGACCGGGAACGCAAAAACATCGGCTTGTTTAATACGGCCATGGAAATTCTCGATCGTTACGAAGGCTATGCTCTCGGGAAATCTCTCGCCGCTCGCGAGCCCTTCGTCGGCACCACCCGCGTCAAGGTCGAGAATATGGTCCAAGGCTATAAGGATAAGATCATCGATCATCGCATCAGTGCGGCGAAACCGTAGATTGGATGAAATTATTTCCCGTCATTTTTTTTCTAAGCGCCGCTGCTCTCCAAGCAGAATCGAGCAGCGTGCTGGCCAAGGTCGGGGAAGTGGAAATCCGCTCCGAAGAAATCCGCGAAATGATCGCGGGACTTAGCACGGAGCAACAAGCAGCACTGGCTGGAAATCCGGCGACTCTGGGTGAATATGTCCGTGCACTTATTGTCCAGCGACTAGTTTTGAAAAAGGCAGTCGCGGAAAGATGGGATCAAGAACCGGCAGTGATTTCCGAGTTGGTCCGTGCGCGTGAAGCGGCACTTAGTGAAAGTTTTCTCGAAAAGGTAGCTGCGAACGATCCAAGCTATCCGAGCCAGGCCGACCTCACCAGCGCCTACGAGTCAGCGAAATCCAAACTTCTCGTTCCCCGTTCGTTTCACCTCGCCCAGATTTTCATTGCGAATGACAAGGGAAAACTCGACGCCACGGTCGCTCAACTCAAAGCAAAGGACGCGAATTTCGCGGCCATCGCCAGCAGTCAAAGCGAGGAGGCGACTAGCGCAGGGAAAGGCGGTGAAATCGGCTGGCTCACTGAAGAGCAGATTCAGCCTGAGATCCGTGAAAAACTTCCGAAACTCGCTCTCGGTAGTATTTCCGAGCCGATCCAGCTCAAGGACGGCTGGCATATTCTCAAAGTTTTAGACATCCGTGAAGCATACACTCCGGCGCTGGATCAGATCCGTGGCGAACTCACCGCTCGGCTCCGCGCGGAGCGTGCACAGCTCAATCGCCAAGAATATCTCGCTCAGCTTTTAAAGGAAAATCCAGTCGCGATCAACGAGATCGAGCTACAACAAATCTCCAAAAAACCGTGAGGCGGCTGCCCCACTTTCATCTTACTTGTCGCCATGAAACCGAAACGCTTTTACTTCCGTAGCACCCCGCTCTTCAGTGCTCCGCTGCGCTACGGTGCGCCTGTTTTCATCGGCTTCACCGTCCTGCTGACCGGTCTCACGAGCGAGGCTGCGATCTATGGTTCTGGATCGAGCAGTAAAAGCGCACCTGCGCCCGGAGGCGCTTCAGCCGCGGGTGGAAATGCACCTGCCGCCGCTGCGGCGAATGCCGCCAGAGCCAATGCGAAAGAAGTTCTCAATCGAACGAATCGTGCCGTCGGAGCTGCCCTAGCCATGCAGAAAGCCGCTCAAAAAGCGGCGGCGAAAAATGGAGCGAACCATCTCGGGAAAAATCCGAATCGCCCCACGGAGAATCTTCCCGATGTGCCGAATGGTCTGGGTGTCGGTGGTTTGCAAGTCGCTCCCGGCGTGGGAACAGATCCCTCGAAATGGGTCGGTGCTGAGCTGCCTGTATCGGTGATTAAAAATGTCGAAATCGATGGTAAGGCAGGCGGAAAACCCAAATATGTCACTCAAACAAAAGTCACCATTAAGCAGACCTCGCAGCAGGCTTTGCTCAACTGGCAGACTTTCAACGTCGGTAAAAACACCAAGGTCACCTTCGATCAATCGAAAGGTGGCACCAGCGCCAGCAAGTGGGTGGCATTCAATAAAATCAATGATCCCAGTGGAAATCCCACGCAGATCCTCGGTTCCATCAAGGCGCAGGGCCAAGTTTATTTGATCAATGGCAACGGCATCATCTTCGGTGGCAACAGCCAAGTGAATGCTCGTGCGCTCACCGCCTCCTCGCTGCCGATCAATGATAACCTCATCAAAAGCGGACTACTCAATAATCCAGATTCCCAGTTTTTATTCAGTGGCTTGAGTATTCCCGCTGGCAAGACAGCTCCGGCGTTTGTCCCGGAAGCCGCCCTCGCCATCAATGGTGGCAAATACGGCGATGTCATCGTCCAAAAAGGCGCAGTTTTAAAAAGCCCGACGAACGCGGAAAAAGTCGGCGGGCGTATCATGTTGGTCGGCCCGAATGTCGTGAACGAAGGCTCGATTTCCACCATCGACGGCCAGACGATTTTGGCAGCAGGTTTACAAGTCGGACTCACCGCTCATGCGGCCAAGAATACGGTGAATAAAATCCTGCCTGAAGCTGCTGAGAACGCCTCACTACGCGGGCTCGATGTTTTTATCGGCAAGGTCGCGGCTCCAGTCGTGGGTTCTTACTCAGGAAATGCATCGAACTTGGGCGTCATCGATGTGCCGCGAGGAAATATCACGATTGCTGGCCGGGAGGTGAATCAATCCGGGGTACTCACCAGCAGCACCACGGTCGCATTCAATGGCCGCATCGACCTTTCTGCCCAATATGACACCGTGATCGGCACGGGTTCCGGCGGGGTCACAAATTTCCTGGTCGGAGCGACTGGCACCGTGAATTTAGGAAAAGGCAGCATCATTCGGATTCTGCCTGAGCTGAAGAGTAAGGCGACGACCATCGGCACCGAATTAACGCTGCGTTCCCAAGTGAATATCACGGGCAAGGTGGCTTATTTTGGCCAGGACTCGATCTTGCTCGCCCCGAATGCGCTCGTGAATGTTTTGGTCGGAGAAAGAATCGTATCCACGAACGGAACCAGCATCCTTTCCCAATCCAAAGGCCAAGTTTATTTCGATGAAAGCGCACTCGTCGATGTCTCAGGCTCGGGCGGGGTCGTCGTTCCAGTTTCGCAAAACATCGTCACCGTTCAACTTCGTGGCGCAGAGTTGGCAAATTCACCCCTTCAACGCGACGGCGTTCTGCGTGGTGCGGAAGTGAGCGTCGATATTCGCGACCAAGGAATTTATCAGCAAGAAATGTGGCGGGGAACCGCGCTGGCAGACCTCTCTGGATTTATCAACTTGATCCAGAAAAGTGTTGGTCAACTCACCGTCGCGGGTGGCTCGGTCAATATCAGCGCGGGCGAATCCGTGGTGATGGGAAAAAATTCTAAAATCAATGTTTCCGGTGGCTCGATCCAATACCAAGGCGGTGTCATCAATACCACGAAACTGATTACGAAGGGTGGCCGCCTCATCGACATTCGCGATGCTCGTCCAGATGAAAAGTATCAGGGAATTTTTGATGAGGCGAATGTCGAGACCCGGGATAAATGGAGTTTTCGAAATGTGTCTGTGAATCCGCTGTCTCCCACGGGTGGCAAATTTGAGGGGAAATCCATTTCAGGCGGCGCGGGCGGTAGTCTGGCAATCAGTGCTCCCGGCATGGTCCTAGACGGAAAATTCCAGGGCGACACGATCAGCGGCGAAAGACAGCGCCTCGTTCCTGCGGCCAACAGCTCGCTCACCTTGAATTTTTCCTCTCGGGATACGAGATCTACCGCAGATCTATCTAACCCGATTTCACCCACTCCACCTAAGCTGGTTTTCCAGTCAGATGTGTCTCCTCAGACGACTCCTGTTTTCTCCCTAGACGCTCAGGGAAATCCCACGGCTCTTCCTGAAGAACGACTGGATAACGTTTTTCTATCGAGTGAGTTACTGACCAAGCAAGGGTTTGGCGTGCTTTCGATTGATAACCATGATGGCGAGATCATCGTGCCATCCAGCGTCAATCTGAATGTGAAGGCGGGTGGTCGGCTCGATTTCCAAGCATCAAATATCACGATTGATGGGAAAATCACGGCTCCCAATGCGCAGCTTTCCTTCAAAACCTATAATTTCACTTACGACCAATCCAATGCCTTTTTACTTTCTGGAAAGGGTAATTTAGCGCCGCCGCTCCTCATTGCGGATCGAGGGATCTTTCGCTTAGGTAAAGACGGAGTCATCAGTACGGCGGGCCTGCTTGTCGATGATCGTCTGAGCTCTCGTTTCGCGGGTTCTCTGCCTCTGCAGACCCGAGGTGGCTCGATTGCGATCCAAGGACTATCTGCCGATCTTTCGGCAGGTGGTGTGATCGACGTTTCTGGCGGCGCGGTCGTCAATGAGCGTGGCGCCGTGACCTATGGTGCTGGCGGAACTCTCACCCTAACTACAGGCAATGATGTTCAAGAAAAGTCGATCAGCGGCGGGATCTTAAATCTTGGAGCCACCTTGCGCGGCTATTCCGGCACGGTCGGTGGCTCGTTGAAGCTCGGGGCGGGAGCCTTCCAAGTCGGTGGCGTTTTGACCGACCCGACGAAAACGCTCATCAATCCGCAGTTCTTCAGTCAGGGAGGATTTAATTCGATCACTCTCGAAGGTCTCGGCCTCATCTCCGCGACTCCGGGCAGCTTTGTCGCCGGAGTGACGATCGTTTCAGGCACGGAAATCCGGCCCATCGCGCAAAATTATGTGCTCAGTCCGTCATCCGCCAGCAAGCTTGCGTTTAAGACGATGACTCGTGAGGAAGGGGTTCGTCTTCCCGTCAATCTCACCTTTTCCGCGAAGGGACTGGATGCGGAGTTTGCAGGTCAGACGGTTGTCCGCGGCGACGTGATGATGGAGGCGGGTTCGTCCATTCTGACGGACGCCAAGGGAAGTGTGACGCTTGCTGGTAATGCAACGACGGTTCTGGGTAGCATCACCTCACCCGGCGGAAGTATCAGAATTTCAGGAGGTAATGATCGTAAGTTCATTTTGGCTGGAGCACCCAATACGATTGCCTCTGTCCTCATCGGCGGTACGGCTAGGCTCTCAGCGGTGGGTAAAACGGTCTTGACGGAATCTCCATTCGGAATCCGGCAAGGAGAAGTTCTCAAAGGCGGCACCATTTCCGTCACGGGCAACATCGTCGCGGAGCAAGGAGCCGTGCTCGATGTGTCGGGCACCCAAGGAATTCTTGATCTGGATCCCCGCGCCGTTTCGCTGAAAAATCCCAAGAAGCCCGATCTCGGCGGCGGGAAATTCGTGCCCGTCAAGGTTGCTTCGAATGGCGGCAGTATCGAAATGACCGGATTGGGCTTTCTCTACTCAGATGCCACGTTGATCGGTAAAGCGGGCGGTAAGTCTGCCATCGGAGGGAGCGTGACCATCCAATCTGGCAAATTTATTCCAGATAATGCAGTCATCAATACGCCGCCGCTGAACTTGATGGTCAGCCAGGGGAAATTGATTCTACCTGATTCTTCCGTGCCACGAGCGGTCGGAAATACGGTCCTCGGCACCGATGGCAAGGCTCTGCCAGGAATGGGAATCTTCAATCTGGATGGCCTCACCAAGGGCAGCTTCGACTCGTTGGCATTGAATGGAAATGTGGAATTCGACGGCCCTGTTTCTCTCAAGGTTCCAGGAAGTCTGCGCGTCGGCACGGGCAGCCTCATCTCTGCGAAACAGACGGTCGATTTGACCGCATCCTACATCGCACTGGGCCAAGCATTTCAACTTCCGCAGCTTCTTGGGACGGAGGAAGGCATCCTCACCCCGTCGCTTTCTAGCGCTTCCTTCGGCAGTGGCCGCTTGCAGCTCACGGCCAAGCTCATCGACATCGGAAATCTTTCCTTGCAGGAAATCGGCAGCGCCCGCTTCGATGCGACTCAAGGAGACATTCGAGGAAATGGAACTCTCAGCGCGGTAGGCGATCTGTTCTTCAAAGCCGGACAAATCTACCCAACCACAGCGGGAGTATTTAATATTTTTGCCCACAATCATCAAAATGGCAGCACGACGGTGCCGGGTTCGGTCACCATCGAAGGTGGAACTCCTCGCTCGTTACCATTTTCCGCAGGCGGCAAGCTTTCGATTTACGCTTCAGAAATCCGCCATGGCGGCACCCTGCGTGCGCCCATCGGCACGATCAATCTGGGCTGGGATGGAACGGGTAAGGCTCCCGGCGATCTGATTTCCGGCATCATCGCTCCGGTCACCTCTCAGCTCACGCTCACCCGGACCAGCGTGACTTCCGTTTCCGCGATTGATCCACTGACCAAGAAGCCCGCCATTCTTCCTTACGGCATTAGTTTGGATGGAACCGCATGGATTGATCCGGCAGGCAATGAAATCACCATCAACGGCTTACCGGCGAAGACGATCAATCTCTCTGCCGCGAATTTATCTTCGGAAAATGGCTCGGTGATCGATCTCAAAGGCGGTGGCGATCTTTACGGTTACCGCTGGATTTCTGGAAATGGCGGAAAAGTTGACGTTCTCGCCTCTCAGGGCAGCTTCGCGGTCATTCCCGGTTATGGCTTTGATTATGCTCCGTATGCGCCTTTCAATACGGGCACCGCAGCGGCCAAGCTCGGAGGAGCACCGGGCTACGTGAACAGTTCGCTCAAGGTGGGTGATCAAATCACGCTCGGGAAAAGCAAAAATCTTCCCGCTGGGACTTACACGCTGTTGCCTGCAAGATACGCTCTGCTTCCCGGTGCTTTCCTCGTCACTCCCCAGAGTGGAATTCCCACGGGCACCGTGAAACGCCCAGATGGCGCGACGGTAGTTTCCGGTTTCCGTGCGAATAATCTCGATCCGAGCCGAACCGGCATCACCCAGATCGCCCGCTTCGAAGTGGCCAATTCCAAGGTGGTCAGAGCACGCGCACAATACCAAGATCTACTCGCGAACACGATTCTCCGCGACGCCGCGATTGCCCGTGATTTGGCGATTCCAAGGCTGCCAGTGGATGCTGGCTACTTGTCCTTTTCCTCCACCAGCCAGATGTCCTTGGCCGGAAAGGTCCAATCTAGCACCCCGATCACCACGAACGATAAAGGCGTGAAGTTCGAGCTTGGCCGCCGCAGCTTGATCGACATCAACAGCCCAGGAAATATCCTCATCAATAACACCGGAGAAGGCGGCGGGGTGGGGGATCTGGTCATCCAGTCGTCACTGCTCAACAGCTTCGGCGCAGAAAGTTTGCTGGTCGGCGGCTTGAGAAGCTTCACGGAAAATGGCGTGACTGTCTCGGTCAATGCGGATCGCTTAACTCTAGACAATGCCGGATCCAAGCTGTCCGGCTCCGACATTATTCTCGTGGCAGAAGGCGAACTCACCTTGGCTAAAAATTCCCAGATCGTCGCTACCGCCAGCCAAAAAGAGTTTGATGCGATCACGATTGGCAACAGCAATGTCGCAGGCAGCGGAAATGGCAGCCTCGTGCGAGTCAGTGGCATCCAGACGGGTGCGGTCGTGAGAAGAGGAGTTGGGACGTCCACTTTGCCGAATTTACTCGTGCAGGCGGGCGCAGAACTCTCCGGCGGAAATATTGTTCTGGATTCCACGAGTGGCACGAATTTAAGCCCAGAAGCTCGCCTGCTCGGCAGCGCGATTTCTCTCAGCAGCGGCCAACTCAGCATCCAACTCACCAATCCCGGCCCGCTGAATCCCACCACTGGCCTCGTCCTTTCCGGCAGCGCACTCGGGAGTTTGCAGTCGTCGGCCACGAACCTCAAGCTGGTCAGCTATTCCAGTATCGATCTCTACGGAACGGGCAACGTCGGCTCGAATCAGTTGGAAAAACTCTCGCTGGAAGCAGCCGCGATCCGTGGCTTTAATACCGGCTCCGGCACCGCCACGTTCCTTGCGAAAAACTTATCGCTCGGCAATTCATCGCTAGTGGCAGCACCGCCCGCTTTAGGCGGAACTCCGCAAGGACAGATCGTATTTGATGCGGAGCAAATCACCCTCGGTGTCGGTAATGTCATGATCGATGGCTTTGCGAAATCGACACTTCAGGCAGAGGGCGGGATTCTCGTGACGAATCGTGGACGCTTGAATGCGACGAGCGATCTCATTCTCAAGACTCCGCTTCTCACCGGCGCGACCATTGCAGATTATGAAATTTCTTCCAGTGGCTCACTGGAAATCACTCGCACCAGCTCGACATCGTCGAGATTGGTCGCAGGCGGCTTGGGCGCTGAACTCGACCTCATCGGTGCTCGGGTCAGGGTGAATAGCGACATCACCCTGGCCAGTGGCGAGCTGACTCTCAAGGCACTTTCCGGCGATGTGATCGTGGGCGATTCATCCTCGGCGAAACTCGATCTCAGCGGCACTTCCAAGCAATTGGTGGACGTCACTCGCTACACCAGCGGCGGCATCGTGAATCTCGCCTCCTCCGGCGGCTCCGTCCGTATCAATGGCCAGGCGGAAATCTCCGTAGCGGCGAAGGATAAAGGCGGTAACGCCGGACAAATCCACGTCGTTTCCCCGGATGGCGAGTTCGTGCTTGCTGGAACAATCAATGGTTTCGCGGGCACCACAGGTCGCAAGGGCGAGTTCTCCTTGGATACGCGCTCCATCGCAGGCGGTAGCCTCGCCAACCTAGACACTCTGCTGAATGCAGGAAATTTCACCCAATCTAGAGAATATCGCGTCCGCACCGGAAATGTGACGATTGATGGCTTGGCGAACTCTCACACGTATCGAGTTTTCGCCGATGCGGGCGACATCACCGTCGCGAATACGATCAACGCTTCTGGCACCACCGGCGGCACGATTGATCTCAAGGCCAATGGCAATCTGACGCTGCTCAATGGCTCGGTTCTGAATGCTTCCGGCAGCCAATTCAGCTCCGCAGGTAAAGGCGGCTCGGTCACGCTAGAAGCGGGAACTCAGAGAAATGGTCTGCTCAATCCTGCTGCCATCCTAGATTTGCGGGCCGGATCTAGCATCAAGCTCGGCATAACTGCCAATCATACCACCAGCGCGACATTGGGTAAATTTACCGGGACTCTCCATCTCCGTGCACCTCGCACTGCCGGGAACGATGGTATCCAGATCGCTTCCATCGGTAGCGACATCAATAGCGCATCGAGCATCTTGGTAGAAGGCTACAAAATTTATACTCCGACAGGTGGCAACATCACCGCTGCCGTTCAGAACGAAATCAAAAGTGATGCCGAGGCGTTCTTGGGCGTAGCTGGCACGGAATCCGCAAGTTACACGACCATGTTGAGCAGCCTAGGTCGTCCTGACCTAGATCTGATTCTTGCTCCTGGCGTGGAAATCATCAATCCTAGCGGAAACCTGACTCTCGGTAGTTTAACTTCTGTATCCACCAGTGATTGGGATCTAGGAACGTTCCGATTTGGACCGAGAAGCGCTGCGGGCGTTTTGGCTCTGCGGGCCACGGGAAATCTTCAATTCTATAACGCGCTCAGCGACGGTTTCCAAGCGGTCACCGCCAACGCTGCCAATGGAAATTCCTCTCTGTGGCTCGCGCCACTGCTCGCTCAGAACCCGTTGTTACCGGTCAATTCCCAATCATGGTCCTACCGTTTCACTGCCGGCGCGGATCTTTCCGCTGCGGATTTTGGTGCGGTCCGCCAGGCGACCGATCTTCCGGCGGGAGTCGGCTCTCTACTTCTCGGAAAAAATTATGGGAATGCCTCTTTCGTGAGTGGCCGCGACGCCACCACCGCCAGTGCCATTTCCAATCGCTTCCAAGTCATCCGCACCGGCTCGGGTAATATCGATATCCATGCCGCCCGTAATGTTCATCTGCTCAATCAATTCTCGACGATTTACACCGCTGGCACCCAAGTGGCGGATCCCACCTCGCTCTTCACCACCGGCGATTTCGCGATTCCTAATTTGCTCGTGACTCGGACGAACAATCCTACCGGGATTGCCGCCACGAACTTGGGCATTCTTCAGCAAATTTATCCCGCTCAATACAGTCTTGCCGGAGGAAATCTATCGATTCGCGCCGGCGGTGACATTTCCCGTCTGACCCGCAATGCCAATAACACCCAGACGGGTGGCATTCTGATTCCCGACTCTTCTCGCCAATTGCCCATCAATTGGCTTTACCGCCGTGGATTTATCGATCCGGCGACGGGTGAGTTCGGGATTTCTGGCATCAATAATGTCACGCCCGCCGATCCCGCAGCTTCCACCACGTGGTGGGTGAATTTCAGTAACTTCTTCGAAGGAGTAGGCACACTGGGCGGCGGTGATGTCACCCTGACTGCCGGAAATGATGTCCAAAACATCGACGCCGTAGCCGCCACGAATGCCAGAGCAGCTCGCGGCAGACCGGATCCCGCGAAGCTCATCGAGCTCGGCGGTGGCGATGTCACGGTTCTCGCGGGAAGAAATATCGATGGCGGAGTCTATTACATCGAGCGAGGCCAAGGGCGACTTGAAGCGGGCAATGCAATCACCACCAATCAAACCCGCTCCCCATCCCAAGGGATCTTGTCGAGCCTCACCAATCCATCCATCGCGGATGAAAATACATGGCTGCCGACGACCTTGTTTCTCGGTAAAGGCGGCTTCAACGTGGAAGCTCGTGGCGATGTCCTCATCGGACCTGCGGTAAATCCATTTCTGCTGCCTTCCGGGATCAGCAACCAATTCTGGTATAAGACTTATTTCAATACCTACGATCCAAGCAGTTTCCTCAATGTCACTTCTCTCGGCGGTTCGATCACCCATCGCTCCACGGTGGTCAATCCACCCACTTCGCAATTTTTAGCCGGATCCGTATTGCCCGTGCTCGAAGCCTGGATGATCAATCAAAATCTGTATTTCGGATCAATCACCAATGGCGCAACGATCCAACCATGGCTGCGGCTTTCTGAATCAAAATTGAATGGTTTCTTCGATACCATACTCAGCCTGACCGCTCCAAATCTGAAATCCACCGCGCTATCGGGCGATATCAATCTCGCCGGAGGTTTCTCCCTGTTTCCCTCCAGTAAAGGACAGATTGAACTCGTCGCCGCAGGCTCCATCAGTGCCTTGAGACCACTAGGAAAGAGCAGCGTCATTGGAACCACAGCCATTGCCCAGACCTTCAGCTCGGCGACCATAAATCTATCAGATGCCGATCCATCCTCGATTCCCGGCATCCTCACTCCTTTGGCTTACCAGTCAGCCGTCGGGCGCTCCTTAGCCAGATTGCAATTAACAGAACCAGTCGCCCTTGCCGGAATCACCCTTGGCGCAAATTTCCTGAAATTTATTGACGATAAATTCAAGGAAACCGGTGCCACCAATCAAGCCTTGGAGCAAAAAATTTCACTCCACGGCACCACGTCACTCCACCAAGGCGATACCGAACCCGTCCGGATCTTCGCCCTCAACGGTGACATCCAAGGGCTGACGCTCTTCTCGCCCAAGGCCACGCGCGTGATCGCTGGCAATGATATTTCCGACATCGCGCTCTATATCCAAAACGTCAATCCAAACGACTACAGCATCGTCAGTGCGGGCCGAGATTTAAAGCCATTCGATGCGAACACGCCATCCCGTCTCTTTGCGAATTCCCCCGGAAATCAAGTGCTCGCAGGGGAATTACCACTCGCGGGTGACATCCAGATTTCTGGCCCTGGCACTCTCCAAGTCCTCGCCGGACGTGACATCGACCTCGGAACTGGCCTCGACCAAATCATCACAAACGGCACCAACGTCGGCATCACCAGCGTGGGAAATCTCAGAAATCTCTCACTTTCCAGTGAAGGCGCAGACATCGTCGTCGGCGCAGGCATTGGTCCTGCTACCAGTTTCTCTGGCAGCAATCTACTGCTTGACGACTTCATCGAAGACTTCGTCCTCACCGAGACCGGTCAGAAATACCTCAAGAAAATCGCTCCCAAAGTGGATTTCTCGAAGCTGACCAAGGAAGAACAAGCCAGCCTCGCACTGGAAATCTTCTACCTCACCCTTCGCGATGCCGGGCGGGACTTCAATAAACCGAAAAGCCCGAATTTCCGCAAATACACCAATGGCCTCGCCGCCATCAAGGCCCTCTTCGGCAAAGGTCCATGGGACGGCGAAATCAAAACTCAGCTCCGCAATATCCGCACGGGTAGCGGCGGCGACATCAGCATCTTCGCCCCCGGCGGTGGACTGGCCCTCGCAAGTAATTCAGATGCTGACAAAGCACCTCCAGGAATCGTCACCGAATCTGGCGGTAACATCTCGATTTATACCGATCAGAATGTGGACATTGGCGATCTTCGGATTTTCACCCTGCGCGGTGGAAACATCGTGATCTGGTCGGATAAAGGCGACATCGCCGCTGGTTCTTCCTCGAAAAGCATTGCATCCGCCCCGCCCACTCGCGTGGTCTTCGATGTCCAAAGCGCTGCCGTCGAGACCGACCTCGCTGGACTCGCAACGGGCGGTGGCATCGGTGTCTTGGCTACGGTCAAAGGCGTCAAACCTGGCGATGTCGATCTCATCGCCCCCACCGGAATCATCGACGCCGGCGACGCCGGAATCCGCGTCACGGGGAACATCAACCTAGCCGCCGTCACCGTGACCGGTGGCGACAATATTTCTGCAGGCGGCTCCAGCACCGGAGCACCAACGGCTGCCAGTGCGCCTAGCATCAGCACCGTCACCACCGCCTCAAATACCAGCGCCGCCACCAGTTCCGCAGTCACGAATCAAGCAGCCACCGGCCCTAAACCCGAGGAAATCCAAACCACCGACGATAATACCCTTTCCCTCATTACCGTCGAGGTCATCGGCTACGGCGGTAACGAAGAAGAAGACGACGAGGAAAAGAAAAAACAATCTGAAACGCCATGACGCCCCGTCTTCAAGACCAAAGGCCGATTCAAAATGAGCACGTATTTTCATCCATCTTCAGGACCAAAGGTCCGGCAATGCGATAGCCCAGGAGATCCAGCGGTCCGATTCAAAATGAGCACGCATTTTCATCCATCTTCAGGACCGAAGGTCCGGCAATGAGATAGCCCAGGAGATTCAGCGGTCTGACTCAAAATGAGCACGTATTTTCATCCATCTTCAGGACCGAAGGTCCGGCAATGCGATAGCCCAGGGCATCGCCCTGGGTGACTAGCCACACGAAGATTGGGAGCCCTGTATGGGCGAAACCCTCTTCTTTTTTACGTCTTCTACGTCTGTTCGCGGCCAAATCTATTTACCATTTGCCCTTCGATGATCAGGCCAGATGCCCGCACAGAGCACCGCACAGCCCAGCAATTTCCTCCGCCGACAAAGGCACCTGAAAAGGATGCTCCCTAGCTTCACAAGCCTCGATCTGCCGCAGTAGCCGCTCCGCATCCTCCTTCCCATCATATTCCGGGATCGCCGATGCCCGCAGTTTTGCCAAAAACCGTGGGATCACGCACGCCAGAATCTGCAAATGCTTCACATCATTTCCAGCCTCACCCGCTGGCCGCGTATTCGCCGCATGGAGCTTGCAGATGAAAAGAGAGCAGGGGTCTAGCAGAGATAGGCCAGCATGAGTAATTAGCGTTTTCCCTAAAGGTATATCATCAATCCCCGTATCCAGTCCAGGCAGCCGTTCGAGCACTTCAACCGAGGTGCTTCGGCCTTTCCAAAAAATCGAAATAGCGAAAACCTTTCCCATGTGGGGCGCATTTTTACGGGTGGCTGACACACTGCCCCGGATTTCAGCTCCCGCTTGAGTCATTTTTTCCGATAGCAGTATGGAGGTGATTTTGCGTCCACGAAAGTCGATGTCTTTGCTGTAAATCGGCAGATCGAAAGCAAGGTGCTCACTGGGTTCTAAATGAATTTCTCCCCAAGCAGAAACCGCCATCCCTCCGATCAAGGCCGACTGATCTTCAGCATCCGTCAACACTTTCAGATAAGGCTCAAAGTCGTTGAGGCAGAAAGGCTTTTTCTCAGTCGCTATCATTTTACCATGTCAGATGGACAGGTTTAAAAGGAAAGCTAGCGGGTTTTTTTGCCACCGCTTGAATAAAATCTCCCCGCCGGGAGGAGCTCTCCAAAGCAGCGAACCACTCCTCCTGAGTATGAGACTTACCAAAAGCCACCCGCTCCTCCGCCTCCTGCCGCTTAAATTCTGCCATGGCAGGATGATCCCATTCTTCGGCGAGGGACGGGTCTGGGACGAATGGCTTGGAAGCTGGATTCATAAATAGAAAGTGACGACGATATGGCCCGAAAACGGGAAAATGGCCAGTAGATTTTTAAGGCTGGATGAAATCGAAACGCAGAAGGCGCGGAGATCGCAGAGGAAGACGCTGAGATGCTTAAAAAAAATGGATTTAGCCGCAAAAAGGCATAAATCACGCAAAAATAATGAGATGCTGACGTTCGATGGATTAAAAAATCTTCATCGAGAAGGCGACTTCAAACTCCCACCTTAAACTTCTCACAACCTTCTTATACTGCCACGCATCACGATTTGTGAAAAACGTCGGGCAGGATTGCCCCAACGGGGTAACATGCGATAGCCCAGGGCATCGCCCTGGGTAATGGGTGAACGAAATGGTTTAGCCCTGAAAGGGCGGAACTTTTCAGGAGGTGGAGCATCAAGTTTCGCCCCTTCAGGGCTTGAATTCCTTAGAATTTCTCTACCTAGGGCGATGCCCTGGGCTATCGCATTTTGCCCCGTTAGGGCAACCCTTTGAGAGACGGCATCATTTCCACAAATCATCATGCGCGGCAGTATATAATCCGTGAAATCGGTGGTTAGAAATAGTCATCTATTTTCTCATCTAGGATTACATAATCTTATTAAAACAGCCCGTCTTGACGGTTGCGTTTTTCAACATCGAGCTGCGGTTTAAATTTTTCTCTTCATTTTTTTGCGTCTTCTGAGCCTTTTTGCGGCTAAAAAATCTTCCGTAACCAGCTCAAATCCAAGATTCTATCCCTTCTTCCATCTGCGTTTTTAATTTAAAAAATCTTTAATCGATGCTGCTGAATATCAAAAAATATGATTTCGAGAAAGTTTTCCTTGCGGGGTCTCTCGATTTCGCCAATGTGTGTTAAGATTCTTACATGAAATTTTGTGATTTTTATGTGATTTTTTCGTCACATAAAAATCAAAAAATAGATCGACAAAGCGCCAATCTTGAAATAATTAACAAGAACATTTAGACAACTTCACAACAAAATCTCCAAAAATAACAATTGTAAAAATCCTAATTCCTAATCTGTCATGAAAACAAAAATTAGTTTCTC
>JANORE010000093.1:0-10301 GCA_031415155.1 Akkermansiaceae bacterium
CTGACCTCCCCCTGCCGCCGCCACCTGCACCGCCGACCGTAGCCCGCGCACTTACCCAACAAGAAATCGCCGATAACATCTGGCACCAGCGCCACAACCTCAGCCTCGGAGCCACCATCTACGATCACCAAACCAGCCTCATCCACTGGACCGATCCCGTTTCCTTGGTCCAATACGAAGCGGTTTGCGGATTCGATGTCGGACTATTAGCCGGCCTCGGAGGCTTTGTCCATCGCGGCGAAGACTATAGCCTGTTCTTGATGCACTCCCACCACAGCACCATCGAGCCAGAGCCCTATTCCAAAGAAATGCTCGAAGAAATCCCCAAGATAGCCCCCGGTGATATTCGTATCACCACCGGCGACACGAAAGATCCAAACGCACTCGCACTCCTCCAAACCCTCCGCGAAGTCATCGCCGCCGAAAAGCACCGCCTCATTCCCTATCAGGCTGCTAGAAAACAATACGAAGAAGCCGCACAAGCATGGCATACCGCCTACCCCCCAGTCCCCAAGGATGAAACCTATATCTTCCGCCCCCACCGTGGCAGCCGCTACCTGACCACCGACCAGAAAGGTGGTAGCCGATGAACTCCGCCCTTCTCCCCGCCCTTTTTTTCACCACCTGCGCCATCGCCCTGAATCCACAAACACTTCACGCCCAACCAAACGGTATCGACCAGCCTTGCGACTTTATCGTCAACCAAAACGGCGTCAAAATCCTCCGTTGGCATGGAAAGCCAACCTTCACCTACTTCATCCAAGTTTCCGACCCCTCCAACCACCTCGCCAAATGGAACTACACATCCATCATCGAAAGCGGCAATGACGAAGTGATCAGCCATGACGTCACAAGCATTGCCGAAAAAGGCTTCTTCCGCCTCCACTATACCGACCAAGCCATCCCCCCTGGAAAAACCATAGATACTGCTGACTTCGACAACGACGGCCTCACCAATGCCCAAGAAGTCGGGGTAACCCTCCCTTTAGTCGCCACCAATCCCCTGAACCACGACACCGACGGCGACGGACTATCAGACGGATTCGAGCGCACCTATGGCTTCGATCCCAACGACGCCCACCCCAGTGACCCAAACCTCGGCCCCGCAGGTGATCCCGACAACGACGGCCTCACCACCGCCCAAGAACAAGCCTTCGCGACCAATCCTAACAATCCCGATACCGACGGCGACGGGACAAATGATCGTGTTGAAATTGAAAGGGTCACGGATCCAAACAATAGCGCTGATTTTCCAGTGCAAATGATTTACATGTCGCGTAGTGCACTCGGAGGTGATCGTCCTTCCGAAAGTCTCCCCGTGGTTCGCTCAAGCGGGCATGGCGTATGGCGCGACTTATATAATGGTGAACAAGATAGCGATACATACTATAGTTACAACACTGGCCATTCGCTCACCCGCATGCTTGATGATCTGGGAAGTGTTGTTTATCCCGCATTACCTGAAAAAAACACTCCACCATTTTTGGAATCGGAAGACCTAGTCGCAACATCGAGGTATTTTAACCAAGTGATTTATGGAATTTATGACCCTAATTATGAACATCACGAAGTAGAACTCAGTCAAAGTGCCATTTGGATAGAGGCGCCACCTTCGCCAATAGAACGCAAACGCAAATTTCTAAAAGTAACCCAAAGCTCGGTGCGCAATGAAGATCCTGAGAATATTGATCTTCTAACAGGAGAATACATTGTGGAGGAGAAAGAGGAAAGGGCCGAGGTCGTCACTATCACAACCGCTCCAAACCAGAGGTATTCCGAACGCTATGACCTTACCTTCCCCGCTGACATGGCGGTCCAAGAACTTGGGCAGAGTGTCCAAGATATCGTTACTCATCTCCTGCCGGTGGAGGTAAAAGCGCATCAAGACAAAAACGGGCCTCAGGGAAGTGTGCCTAAATACAATGATTCACCTTCGGTAGGAAGTGCCACCAATCTATTTTCAGTTTGGCCAAACGAAGAGATCATCCTAAAGGTGAAAATTCCTCCACCATTCGACCAGCAAGGCAATTTGCCTGCCAATTTGATTAAGTTGGACGTTCCGGGCCATACGTTTGCCGCTAACATTTTGGAGGCAAGCATGAAGTGGGGAGTGAATTTCTTCAATGCCGCTGTAAACACAAAAGAAATCACCATCACCATTGGAGGAACTGAGTTCAAGGTGCATGTTAAAGTTCAAGGAACCGGTCTTCTAAGCGAGGCCGAAGGTGCTGCCTTGGTTCCCCATGCTGCACCCGTTATGCTGGCACATAGTTTTGAGGCTACTAACTATACCAATTCGACTTTCCCAGTTAGTCCTAAGAGAGACGCAATAAGACACGCATACTGGTGTTCCTTATCGGTTTCGACCTTCCCCGTGACTGCAGGCGATGTGCCTTTAATTTCAACGGGGCACGAACGTGACAATCGATATAACGATAAACAACAGGCCTTCAACAGCACAATGGATCTCAAAAACAATGCTGTGGGAATTTCAGTGAATCGACAGGTTAATGGATTACCTGACAAAACAGCGATCAAACAAGCCCTTGAGCAACTTTACACCGCAGGTGAGATGTATATCTGGGAAGTTCCCCCTGGCGCAGCAAGTGCTTCTCAAGGGGACAGTGAAGGAATCGTTCGCAAGTCAGATGGAACGAAAATTCACTGATGAAAACTATTAATAAAATTTTCCTCTTTCTCTTTCTGTTGGCTTTAAACGCTCAAGCTGAAATTGACCTATCGAAGCTTGTTCAGGCACCGAGAGAGTTCTTTGTGGGAATGGCAGAGAGTAAGTTGTTAGCTCAAAAAGACGGCTTCTTTCCTGGACCTTCGGTCCGCCTGGAAAGCAGCGCTTACTCTTTTAAAACCTTCATGGAAATAGACGGGATGGGATCACCAGGCCATCGATCTTTTTACTACCTTTTCGAAGATGATAAGCTGCAAGGCGTGATACAGACAACAAGCTTGCTTGGGTTAGTAGAAGATGAGGCAAGGCGCATTGCCGCCTTCAATTACAATAAAGTATTGGAGGTTGTCTCTGGTCAGTCAGAAATTTCGGAAATCCTGAGGAAGGATGGCGAGAGTTTTTCAAGAGTGACTCTTGAGAGGTGGAACATCAATAATGAAGCAATAAGCGTTTTCCACGTTGCTACAAATTACGAATCTTCTGTTGGAGTGTTGTCTAGTGATACTCATTTCCCCACAGCTCAACTGTTTATTGCTGCGGCAGACCAACGATTCCAAGGTCAAATCAAAGATGAAGCCACAATAATCGATACTCCGCGCAAGGAGCTGCAAAAAGTTACCAATATGCGGCCTGGTGATCGGAAAAAGGAGAACCGAGAATTGGCTCCGTCGAATCCACAAAAAGAAGCGGACAATCATGAGCTAGCTCAAAGTGAAAATAATACATCAAGCGTTCAAGATTCCAATCAGTATGTGCCACCATATTTGAAATGGATGTTAATAGTCTGTGTGTTATTAAGTATTATATATGTGTTTTGGAAAAACAGAAAAAATCGGGAATAGGGCAGCAAAGGCAGTTTGTCTAGTTGCTCTACTCATGCTTGTTATTTTTTGTATCCTTCGGATGCGTGGAAAGACAATGGAGCGAAGCACTTACTCTGACGAGTTCGGTGAAATCAAAGTCAAAGAGATTGAACTTCGTCCTATCTCTTTGAACGGCCTGCTGGGGATAGGAGAAAAACTTTATCGGTGTGAATTCAGAAAATCACCCGGAGGAATTCTCGATAGTGCTATTTCGCTACATGAGGATAGCTACAAGGCTCAGCAAATTGAGGTATCATGGTATTCCGCTCGCAAAGCAACTGTCTCGTTTGATAATGCTATTTTTTATGAGATGGAAGATGGCATCTGGAAAAAGACCTCTACTCATTTCAACAAGGACAAATCATCGCGGTAAGTCTTGCGGAAACAAACAAAGTGACAAATAAACTATAAATTTTTTTCTACAGATGCTGGCAGAAACGCATATTATGAAAATTGGCCTGCTCACTGCGGATTTTCTGAATGACGCCGTCAAAGCGATTTATCACGATCAGGGGCTGATTCCGCTCAAGTTGCTAGATTTCGATACCACCGTAAATGTCACTCTGGGCTTGCCAAAACCAAGGACGAGCCCGGATCACGGCACTGCCTTTTCCATCGCTGGGAAAAATCTCGCCAATCTTTCCTTGATTCAATATCCATCATTTCCTATTAATCCGCCACACCTCCTCACCATAGCTTAGTTTAGCCACTGCGTGGTCGGTTTTTCGGGGCCACCTCTGTATGCAGAGTTGGAAGAAGTCATGACCTTGTTGGGCTTGGAAAAATCCGACAAATAAGATTGGCGGGGAAATTGCGTCAAATCCTCAGATTTAAGGAAATAAAGGCGAATTGAGGACCACGACTCAAATGCAGCAAGCATCATGCCGAACAGTTCTGGGTCACGCCTTAATCACGCCTCTCTGCCTTCAGATAGGAACAAGCACTTTGCGGGTGGTAAAATTCCAAGAAACGAGCAGCGCGGCGATGAGCACCAGAATCCAGACGCGCCAGAATGGATCTGGCTTGGTGTGGCGCTCGATGTTGGACTGGTTCGTCGTGGCGTCGGCTTCGGATTTTTCGCAGGCGGAGAAATCTGCCTCACGTGTATCGGCGAAGAATACGGCGGCATCCAGTAGTGGCTTGGAGTCTTGTTGAATGTTTAGAAAACAAGGGATGCGCGGAGCCTGAGAGGTGGAAATGGCCGATGTGATCGGCTTTCCTAAGAGATTGATCGCAGAACTACGAAGTGGGGAATCCGGGGCGGCGGTGATTTTGATGGGTTGGTTCGTTTCTAAATTCAGGGAAGTCGGCGCGACTTTTGCTTCTCGAATGGACTCGGCGAAGCGATGGAGTAGGACAATAAAAGCGGGTTGATTTTCCGCATTGGAGAGGCGGAGATCGAAGTTGAAACAAAGCTGACGTGTCGCGGGTTGCTTCTCGGTGGCGGGTTTTTCACGGAGAAAAATCAGGGGACGTTTCTCTTGCCAGAGTAAAACGGTGTCCGTCGGCAGGCGGTCGAGTTCGATGGTTTCACGGACGAGCAGAGACTGCCAATTCAGACCATCTAACAGTGGATTGGATTCGGCGAGGATGCCACCCTTGAGGTAGTTCCCCGTGCGAGTATGGTCTTCGACGAAAATGATCGAATTTCCCGGTGGTAAGACCGGATCCAGTGGATCGTATGAGGAAATAGAAAGATCGGCGGTGGCGGCATCGGTGGTGGAAATTGCGGAATCGAGAGCCGCTAAAAGTTTTTTGGTTAGGTCTTCGAAGGATGGGGAAGTTGCAGTGAAGAGTGACAGCGTTTTCGGGCGAGGGGCGACGATGGGAAGCGTATCGTCCAGGGTGAAACGGTCTGCTGAGAGGACAATTCGGACGTTTTTCGAATCGGTAGGGAATGCCGCTTGTAACGTGACGAGAGCGTTGGCATCGAGATGAATGGTCCGTGGCTCGGTGCGGCCAGTGGAAGTCTCGATCCACCAAGTCCGATCCACGGGCTTTTTGCTATAATTTCTAACAAGTGACTTCCAAACGAGTGCGCCTTCTTCGGTGGTAAAGGATACTCCGGTGAAGCCGACATTCTCTACCGCCTCGCCGACGGAAATGAGCCTCGCTTCAAACGGAAGCGACTCAATGGGAGTATCTGTTAGGTAAATCACGGTGCCCTCGCGAGAAACGAGAGAGCGGGCCAGCCGCAGTGCTTGAGTGGGATCGGTGAGTCCATCAAGTGGCTGCCATTTCTCCAAAACGGCTTTGAACTCATGGACGTTCGATCCTGCGTAGAGGCGTGGTCGATTCGGCTCAGACTCGATCACGGTGAACTCAAGAGTCGTCGCGAGTCCTTGGAAGTTTGGAAGTTCTGAGACAAGCCGTGTGATGGCTTCCTTTTTAAAAACGCCCATGGACGCTGAAGAATCCAGGACAACCGCGACCCGTTGCACGCTGGCGGATTTCTGAAATCGGGGTTCTGCCAGAAACCATGCGAGTAAAAGCACCGCAAGTAGCTGCATCCAGAGCGAGATGGACGGGATGATCCGTTCCAGTCGTCGTCCGCTAGCGGCATCGCGCTGAGTGCGCTCTAACAAGAAAAGGGTCGAGACGGGAAGCTCCACGGCTTTTCGCTGGAGAAAATGAATGGCTAGCACCGCAGGGATGCCAAGCAATGCGAGGAGGCCGAGAGGATTTGCGAGGCTTAACACAAGAGATGCACGACTAATTAGCGGATGATGGACGAGAGTGCAATCATTGGATGAAATGTCCTGTGTTGCGCCATTTCTATGGGTTGCGAGATGCTAGAATACGTGCTAAATAAATCGAAATGAATGGCTTACTCATGCGATCCTTGGTTGGTTTGGTATCTTTTTCCGCGATTTCATGGGCCGAAGAGAAAGTGGTGAAACCGAAAATCGCGGTTTATGATCTAGAAGGCATGATTTCTGAGGCTGGTCAAACCGAGGCTTCTTTTTTGGATTTGCCGATGGATGCGGAGAGGCCACTCACGATGCTGGACATCACTCGTAGTTTAGAAAAAGCCACTACGGATGATGCGGTGAAAGCAGTCGTGCTTGATGTGGATGGTGCCATCCTTGATTTTTCACAGATTCAGGAAATCCGTAGACAGCTTCTGGCCATTCGAGATTCTGGCAAAGACGTCTGGATGTATACCGAGCGACTCGGCAATGGGACCGCTCTGTTAGGCAGTGCATCCAACCATTTTACCCTCATGCCGGAAGCGGATTGCTCGTTCACTGGCATCTGCGCGGAGTCGATGTATTTCAAAGGAATGTTAGATAAAATAGGCGTGCGGGTGGACGTGATCCACATCGGCGATTTTAAGAACTTCGGTGAAATGTTTTATCGCACAGGTCCAAGTGAATATGCGGCGAAACAGGAGGAAAAACTGATCGACTCGATTTACCATCAAATCGTCGAATTCGTCGCCACGGGTCGTAAAATGGATGGGTCGAAAGTCAAATCGATCATCGACGATGGCAGTCTAACGGCGAAAAAAGCTGTTGATGCTGGGCTGGCAGATCATTTGATGTATCGGACAGATTTCGTAAAAAAGCTCAACGAGACTTATGGCGAAGATGCCGACTTCGATCGTAGTTATGAGTTGCCCGACTTAGACGGCCCGGAAATTACTGGAATCATGGACATCTTTAAATTGATGTTCAGTGAGGCGAACAAAGATAAGGTTCGCAAAGACTTCGTCGCCGTCGTCGCACTCGATCGTGACATCACGGATGAGTCGATCGCTCCGGTCCGGGCTCAAATTCTCAAGCTGGCGAAGGAAGATCGGGCCAAGGCTTTGGTGCTGCGGGTGAACTCGCCCGGCGGCTCGGCCATGGCCAGTGAAGTGCTATGGGAAGCCACTGAGGAATGGAACGCCACCGGGAAACCATTCGTGGTTTCGATGGGTGGTGTTGCGGCAAGTGGCGGCTACTACATTTCCAGTAGCGCGGACCGAATTTTCGCGGAAGCGGGGACGATTACGGGCTCCATCGGCGTGATCGGCATGAAATTCGTGGTCGGTGAGGCCATGGAAAAAATGGGAATCTCGACTCACACCACCCAGCGCGGCAAGAACGCTGGCGCAATGAGTATCACTCGTGGTTTCTCGGAAGATGAGGCGAAGCTGGTCAAGGAATCCATGACTGAAGTTTATAAAACTTTCAAAAAACGAGTGATCGACGGACGCGGGAAGACATTGAAGGGCGATCTCGAATCTCTTGCTGGCGGTCGAGTTTATAGCGGAAAAGATGCTCTCGATGTCGGCCTCATCGATGAAATCGGTGGATTGCACGAAGCGATCGCGTGGGTCGAGAAGGAGGCCAAGCTTGAAAGCCCAGAAGTGAAGCTGGTGCCCGAGCCGAAGAGTGGTCTGGAAGGATTGTTCGCTCGTCCGGACCATAAAGGCGATGAAATCATCCGTGCCACGATCACGCCGAAAACTGCGGCGCGTCTACAAGCGATGTTGAAAACTTCAGGATTATTAGAAACACTTCCTCACTCGGCGAGATCCCAAGTTACTAAGCTTGCGGCTCGGTTAGAAGCGTTTCAGAAGACTGAACTACTACTGTTAGGCCCGGATATTGATATAAAGTGAAATTTCTAAGCACTTAATATTTGGGGAATATGTTCCGGTGCTCCTCCCAGTTTTGACTTCCCTCGGGCCATCAAGCTCGGGAAAGGTAAAGTCGCGATTGCTAAATCTGACTTGAAGAAGTTCCAGCAAGGGTCAATTAGCGCGACACTCCACGGCGAACTCGGTGGATTTGCTTCACGCCAACGTGCTTCAATTTCGCGAAACAAAGTGTTGGGGGCTGACTTTAAGCGCGGCAGCTAGGCGAAAATAAAATGGGCTTATTCTTGGGCCACGGAGTGGCATCCAGTGGCGGTGCATATCCCGGTGGAACCTTGCCGCCTCAGCACTACCTGCCGATTCTGAAAGACAAAACCACAGGAGAAACTGTCTGGGTAAAAAGTGCTATACTGCCGCGCATGAAGTTTTTTGGAAACGGGTCACTGGTAATTTATTCAAGAGTTTCACGTGAAGTGAAACCTAGCACATGCTCCCCCGAAACGCCAACTTCTGCGTTGGCCTTCTAAGACTTAGATCCGACGATGACGTCAGTGCTAATACAGAAAAAGTCACGGGCTACGCCTAAAGAAGGATGATCCTATTGACCGAATATTTGCTGTTCTTGAGGGCATTAAACATGACTCCGATGCAGGCATTCGGATGATCTTAGTTCGATGACGTTTTTTTTGCGGCCTTGTGCAATGGGCTATCGGGTAAGGGTTCGCGCCAAGCCTGTTTCATGTGGACGGTCAGCTCCTCGACCATTTGCGGATTCGTGCCTGCGGCATTGGCCGATTCCGTAGGATCTCTGTCCAAGTTGAACAACTGCACCACGAGCGGTTTGCCACGAGCCGATTCCTTTTTTGCAATGGGCTGGGTGGATGCGCCTGCGGAGTCGGTATTCAGATGAATGAGCTTCCATGGCCATTTGAGCACGGCGCTCTTGCCACCGGCTTCGTCGAAATACCAGCAGAGGAAAGGATGCTGTTTTTGCTGCGCGCTGTCTCCAAGTAATTCTGGCAGCAAGGAAACGCCGTCGCATTCTGCCGTTATTTTGACGCCAGCGAGGTCAGCCGCCGTGGGCAGGAAATCTTGAAAACCGCTGATATGCTGGCTGACCGCTCCCGCCTGAATTTTGCCGGGCCAGCGAACGATGAATGGAACACGCACACCGCCGTCGGTGAGATCGCGCTTGAAGCCGTTCAGTTGCCCGCTGCTCTGGAAAAATTCAGCGTCGTGGCCACCCTCTCGATGGGCGCCGTTATCGCTGGCAAGCATGACGATCGTGTTTTGATCCAGCCCCAGCTTCTTGAGCTTGGCCATCACCGCACCCACTTCGTCATCTATAAATTTCATGGCACTTGCAAAACCCTTTTCCACAGCAGGCCACTCGCGCGAGACGAACTCACCATAGCTGGGCGTTTCCATGCCATGCCCGAGTGGCGATGTCTTGTCGGCCTCGTTGTTCGCATGGGGAAGATTGAGCGAATATTGGAGAAAAAACGGTTGGCTTCGATCTTTAGCACACTCATCGAGATACCGCTGCACATCATCTGCGATGAGCTGCGGTGCCCATTGCTTGCGACCGTCGGCAGTGGCCACTCCGGTGTCCGGTTTACGGGCTGAACCTGGGATGATCTGATTATCCAATGGAGTCTTTGCGCCATTGCGAACGAGAAAGTTCGTGTAGAAATTGTGGGCATGTGCGGTATCCAGATATCCGTAAAAATGATCGAAACCCTTTTTCTCAGGATCGTCTAACGGAGCCGGATGTCCAAGCCCATACTTACCAATGCAGGCTGTCTGGTAGCCTGCGTCCTTGAGTAGGCGCGCTACGTTGAAATCCTTGTCAGGGAGGTGGCTTGGGCCATTGCCTCGGATGCGGCTGTGCCCGGTATGCAGGCCGGTCATTAGCACGCACCGGGACGGCGCACAGACCGTCGAGCCCGCATAGTGCCGTGTGAATTTCATGCCCTCACTCGCCAGTTGATCCACATTCGGGGTGAGCAAGGTCTTCTGGCCGTAACAGCCAAAATCTCCATAGCCTGCGTCATCTAGGAGGATATAGATGATGTTAGGTTTCGCCGGTTCAGCAGCACGAAGCCCCTCGATGAGGGTCATTAGAAATAAGATGATGTAAGGATTTTTCATTAGGGTGAAGTTATGG
>JANORE010000094.1:0-2779 GCA_031415155.1 Akkermansiaceae bacterium
GGAAATCCCGAGCCAGTGTTTCGAGAAATTCGTGAAGCGGCTGTCGATGGACTGTGATCCCAGGATCGAGGGTTTCCTTGGAGTCGCCAGTGACCAACAAGTGAATTTCCCCGCCAGATTTACTGAAAATCGGATGCTGCAGATCGAGTTTTCCGGTCCGAGAAACGATACAGCGGAGTGGTTGAACCGCCTTTCCCGGCACCGTTAATGTCATTTGATCGGCCTCCAAGGTGCCGCGTCCGACCAAAATCGCATCAGCGTCTGCACGTAATTTGAGCAACCGCCCGTGATCGGCGCTCGATGTCCAGCCAGAAGGTCGTGGCGGGTAAGAGGAAATTTTCCCGTCCGCCGAGATGGCAAGATTGGTAGAAATGTGAGGCCGGATCATGGATGAAAAAACATCACGGGCTTGAAGATTCGCCCGATCAATAAACCGGAGCATCATCTGCGGAATCCGACGACTGACTGGCTCCTTGGATTTTATCCTTGGTCCAGATGAAGCCTTGTTTCGTGTCGCGGTAGAGGCCGATGGTCGTGTTGCAGGAATTCAGCAAGAAGGAGATGGCAGTGCAGGCGAGCAAGTATTTCATCGCCATGGACTAGTGGATTCCCTGTGCGGCTGGAAGAATAAATTACGGAAAAGTAAAGTATAGCGGTGGAAATCCATTTCTCCGATCACCTCGAATTTTTTAAAAACCCACACGCTCGGCTCAACGAGGATTGACCAGCACCGCATGGTCTCATTGACTTCCGCAGTTAAGCGAAAAACACCTCATGTCTGATCCACTTTTCCAAGCACTTCAAGCGGGAGCCTTTCGATTCCCGAACCGCATCATCATGGCTCCTCTCACCCGCTGCCGCGCTTCCGCTGGCCGCGTGCCGAATGCGATGATGGCGGAATACTACGCACAACGTAGCTCCTTCGGGATGATTCTATCAGAAGCGACTTCAATCTCCCCGCAGGGCGTCGGCTACCCGAATACTCCCGGCATTTGGTCAGACGAGCAAGTGGATGGATGGAAGCGAGTTACGAATGCCGTGTATCAAGCAGGTGGGCAGATTTTACTACAACTTTGGCATGTAGGCCGGATGTCAGACCCGATCTATTTAGAGGGAAATCTGCCGGTGGCTCCGAGTGCAATTGCCCCGTCCGGGCATGTGAGTTTGGTCCGTCCGCTCAAGGAGTTTGTCTCTCCTCGTGCCTTAGAAATGGATGAAATCCCGGGGATTGTTGAGGATTATCGGCGTGGCGCGGTCAATGCGAAAGCCGCTGGATTCGACGGGGTTGAAATCCATGGCGCGAACGGCTATCTCATCGATCAATTCCTCCAAAGTTCGACGAACCAACGAACGGATGAATATGGTGGCTCCATCGAAAATCGTGCTCGTTTCTTGTTAGAGGTCACCGATGCCGTCGTCTCGGTGTGGGGCGCGGATCGTGTCGGTATGCATCTAGCACCTCGTGCCGATGCTCACGATATGGGTGATTCGAATATCTCAGAAACCTTCCTCCACGCGGCTCGTGAACTAGGAAAACGCAAGCTCGCCTTCCTCTGTGCTCGTGAAAACTACGAACAACCGCCGCTCGGCCCATCGCTTAAACAAGCCTTCGGCGGCATCTACATCGCCAACGAGGGCTTCACTGCCGAGTCCGCACGCGAGGCGATCCGCTCCGGCACTGCCGATGCGGTAGCTTTCGGAAAACCAGCCATCGCCAATCCCGATCTCGTTGAGCGTTTCCACAGCGGTGCTCCGCTGAATGAGCAAGACCCCGCAACGTTTTACGCGGATGGCCCGCACGGCTATACCGACTATCCATTTCTCAAAACCGAAACCATCGCACACTCATGAAATCACCACGTATCCTCGCATTTAGCGGCAGCCTCCGTGGCGAATCATTCAACCAAAAACTCGTAACCATCGCTGCCGAGGGAGCGCGTACTGCGGGAGCAGAAGTCACGCTCATTTCTCTACGGGATTTCCGGATGCCACTCTTCGATGAAGATCTCGAAGCGGCCGAGGGAATGCCTGAAGCGGCTAGAAATTTGAAAGCACTGTTCTCCCAGCACGATGGACTCATCATCGCCTCACCCGAGTATAACAGCACTATTACGGCTGCTTTAAAAAATGCCATCGACTGGATTTCTCGGGCGACATCCCCTGATGAAGCACCCTTATCCGTCTTGCGTGGCAAGTCTGCCGCGATTCTTGCCGCCTCGCCCGGCGGCTACGGCGGTTCGCGTGGCCTTGCTCAACTCCGCCCGTTTTTTGAAAACATCGGTATTACCGTCCTCGCAGATCAAGTTACGATCCCCAAAGCTCATGAGGCATTCAGTGCGGATCAGAAATTGATCGATCCCACTCAACATACGGCGGTCCACGCACTCGGAGCGAGCCTAGCAGAAAAGCTTTCCTAAGCAGATCCGCTAGTGTTTCGTCAAATTCACGTTGACGGTTGGAACACGCAACTTGGTGATGCAACTTGGTGACTGCAGGATTCAAAGAATTGAGGCATCGCGACGAGACGTGACAACATCACCCAACACTTTGAGCCTGACTGACCACTAGGCTCAATCAACGCTTCAAAAGAGTTTAGAGCTCTCCGCGCAGCGCTATCGGCGGATCGAGGATTTCTCGCATGATGAAAGCATTGCGAATCTCAGCAGGATTCCGCAGGCGCTCGCGGAGTAAGATGGGAATCAATGCGGTAGCCTCCGGAGTGTTTTTAGCGGCGACTCGAGCGCGGGTGGCTGAGGCTCCGCCGCTGGTAACGGCTCTC
>JANORE010000095.1:0-8379 GCA_031415155.1 Akkermansiaceae bacterium
GAACTGCGGATAAACGACTTTAAGGCCGGGAAACTCGATCACAGTGGCATTTTTCATGGGCTGAACCTGAGAATTAATCGTTGTATAAGAAAAGCTTACGGTTACCGCAGTTTTGATTTACTGCAAATTTCTCTCTGTCACACACTTGGAGATCTACCTGAACCCAAGTTCACCCACAGATTTTGCGGAAGAGTCTTAAAATTTGAGCTTATACTGATCCGTCTTTTGCTACGTTATATGAATGATCATTAAATAATGATGGCCTGCAATCGTTATAGCCAATACCAGTTCATCTCCACCTCAATATCTGGATGGATGCTGTGATGAACGGGACAACTACGAGCAGCACTTTCCAAAAGTTTGCGATCTGGATGTGTGGCCGGAAGCGGTAAGTGTAAATCAAGCTCGAGCCGTTTAATCCGGCGGGGTTGATCGTCTGACATAAATTTCCGCACCATCACAGTCATCCCTTCGACTGCGATTCCCTTACGCTTGGCCACAATGCCAATCACTGTTGCCATGCAAGATGCCAGAGCGGTGGCAAGTAGATCGGTTGGGGAAAATGCTTGGCCGCGACCATTATTATCGAGCGGTGCATCCGTGACCAATGTGTTTCCAGAAGGTAAGTGAATTGCGTTACAATGTAAGTCACCTTCGTATGATAGTTTAATTTCGACCATGTTTGTTATCGTTAAAGTTAAAAATGAGCTATTCAGGGTTGGGTGGGACTTTAGCAAGTACGACACGAAAGCTATAGATGGAATCACGAAAGTTCGGAGGCTGAGGATTCCTGAAACCCGTGATGAGATTCTCTGATTGATAGGTATTCCAACAACCTCCGCGTAAGACTCCGAGCGGGCTTTTCCCCAGCTTTGAGTAATCATCACCTACCCACTCTTGGGCATTACCGCTGATGTCAAATATACCATTTGAATTGGCAGGAAATGATCCCACGGGTGCCGTATTTGCAAAGCCATCGTTATAATCAGGAATCGTTCGATCTAGCGGAAATCCAGGTAAATTTGCTATCGTCGTATCCGCGAAATTCCCAATCGCCGTTTGCGGTGGCCAGGTATCCCCCCAAGGATAGACCATCTGTTTACGAGCATATCGCCAGCTAGGGCTGATTCCCTCCTCCTCGTCGATGCCTGCCATTTTACTCCATTCTAAATCTGTAAGGAGTCGGTAGATATGTGTTTGGGCAATGCGTTCTGCTTGCCTTTCCCGTTCTGTAAGCCAGATGCAGAATGCTTGTGCGTCTTCTCGTGAGACATTCACCACAGGATGCTCCGGCGTTTGGATAAAGTCAGGGACAGGAGGTGGTGCCCCCTGGCGAGTCTCCTTGATGAATAGTTCATAATCCTGAACACGAGTTTCCCAAATCGATGCCATCAGTTCTTGCCCTATCGGAGCGAAACACATATCAACGCCATTTTTCCATGGTTTACCGAAAATAACGCCGAGACTTTTTTTCATGATTACGGCTTGTTCAACCTTCTCACTTTCTCCGACCTCAATATCTATTTTAAGCGGCTGGTATCCTTCGCGCACGAGATAGAGTTGCCAGTTGGCAGGTCTCACCTTGTGAATGACTAAGGTATTGTTTGCTATTCCAGCTAAAATCCGACTTTGCGGATCTGCGCTTGTTCCCAGATAAACTTCCACGCCTGATGGCTGGGTAGTGATACGGATTTCCCCATAAGGAATCTGCCGCACGAGTAATTGAAATGGCTTCAAGTCTTGGTTGTGCCCCCGGTTACTCGTTCCTAGGTGGTTAAACTCAATATCAAAGATAGGTATTACTTGATGATCATTGGTTAGAAAACCATCTTTCTTGCCTCCTTCTTGAAACCATGCACAAAACGCACGTGCTTCATGAGGAGTTGCGATTACAATTTCACCCGGCTTTCCCGTTTGAGAGTAATTAAGAAATTCTGCGGTACTTTTTAGATCTTTGATTGATCTCGTGAATTTCAGCCATTCTGCCTTTTTCACGCAGCGTCCACTCTCATGTCCTTGTCCTGTGGCTTCGTAGAGAATTCCAAGATGATCTTGCCATTTGACTCCCACTTGCGGCGGGGAAAAGTTTTCTAATCCGTCTGAAATGAGTAACGGCTCCGTCACGACCGTAGCGGGGATTTTTCCTTGAAGTGTAAGAGGGCGATAACCACTTTTTTTAATCGTGAACAAATAATCATCTCCAACTCTTGCCTCAATGAGTTCGGTAGGAGTCATTCCTATCAAGTTTCCAGAAGCATCGCTTACCTCCGCGCCTTCTGGAGTGCTCCCGATTCGCATCATCCCTATCTTTGGCGGAGCTTCCTCTTGGAAGTTGGATTCCGTGCCTTTGAACCAAGTATGGTTTTTTAAAATGATAAAACTTGCCCAGAGCGTGAATCCAAATAAGGCAGCGGTCGTCATCCAAACTGCAGAATTCGTTCTACGTCGTTTACCCCGTTGTAACCGCCGCAGTGTATCTGCGAGATCAGCCGCACTTGAGATTTTCCGTTTAGAAATTCGTGGGTCGCAGATATCGCAAATGATCTTGTTCAATTCTAACCAGCACTTTCCATCAGCCCCACTCGGGATGGAATCCGGCAACTCTGGAAATAAAAAACGATCTTTCCCCGTTGCGATTTCATATAAGACTTTTCCTAAACTATAGACATCCGCTTGAGCCGTACCTGGCCCTTCCGGAGGCACGAATCCTTCCGTTCCGACGAAGGTTCTTTGACCACGAGCTGCCACTAGACCAATATCTGCAAGCTTTGCCTTACCATTTACAAATATAACATTGGAAGGCTTCACATCACGGTGAGCGAGGCCACGTTCGTGTAAATGTTCTAGCGCCTCTGCGAGGCGTAGACCGACGTCGATACAATCATTCGTCGCCCACTGCACTCCGGCACCTTGCTGGTTATCTGCTCGCAGCGTCCGCGCTTCATACTCGATGGGATTAATATTTTGGCCAGACGTAAGATCGTCGCCAAGTTCCATGACATAATAGTAAAATGAAACTCCGTCAGGACTTCTACCGACGTGCAAAATATTTACCAATGCCGGATGATCCCGCGACATCGGCTCAAATTTCAAGATCCCTTCAAACTCCCGCTCGAAGCCTCGTTCATCTTCGAAGTCTTCACGCCAGACGACCTTTACGGCGCGCAGTGCCCCAGTCACCCCGCGTGCAAGCCACACCTCACCATAGGCTCCGCCACCGATCTTGCGGAGTACTTCATGGTCGGGGATCGCAGGGTGAAGGCGAACTTTAATCGGCATCGTCTTGGTCTTGGAGTTTAGCGAGTTCCTTCTTAAGCACAAAACCCACCCGGTGCTTCGCCAGATAAACCTGAGCCATGCTTACGTGGAGCTGATCTTGCACGCGCTTGGCGTCCCACTGCTTGATCACATAGCAATCGAAAATCTGATACTGCTTGGGAGAAACTTGAGCCTTCACTCGCGTGAGTGCCGCATTCGCCATGTTTTTTTTCCACTCGGTTTCCCAGAACCGCGATAGAACATCGCCATTCGGATCTTCCACCCGATCAATCACCGCCGTTTTGCGATCATTTTCCCACTCCCCGACGACCATTGCAGTGTCTTTCTTGCGTTTACGAAATTGATCATTGATCCGCCAGCGCGTCATATTCATCAGCCAAGTTTTAAATGAGCCTTGTGCTGGATCGTAAAGATTCTTTTTGCTCTGTTTCGCAATGGATAAAATCGTCTCTTGCACGCAGTCGAAGGCCTCATCGGATCGCAGACCGGCCTTGATCGCCACGGCGTAAATAAGTTTCCAATACGTCTGATAAAACTCATCCCACGTTTTTTGATCTTCCCAATTTTCCAGTTTCGCAATCAAACTTTTACGGGTTTTTGCGTAGGCTTGGATCATCACCACGTCTTCTTCATTCACTTTTTCCTGACTATCATCGGTCATGGGTAAGTTTTTACAGCATTCTCTGCCCGGTGTCTTTCACGGAATTATTTTTTCCGCACAGGCCATTTTAAAAAAAAATCGAAGCCTTGAAACTCAGGCTTCCTCTTCCCAAGCGCGTTTCAGGGCCGGGCCGAGAGGGCCATCGAGAGCCTGCAGCCAGTGATCGCTGGTCTGGATGATCGGCAACAACGGCAAAATTCTGGGTTCGATATTTGTAGGAATCCCCGAGGTGTGAGCACGAAAATATTCCCCCCCTTCCTCGGCAGGACCGATGACTTGGTAGGCGGTTCTTCCCATACCTAACAGAGCCGTGTGAACCCAGCGGGCGCCGAGATGGGGGCAAAGAATATCGCCGAAGGCATGAACTACGAAGTCACTGGAATTTCCGCCAAAGTCGATTTCCCATCCTGCGGTGCGAAAAACCCCGCCAGCGGCCTGCCAGCGCTCGGCCAAGCGAGGGAGCAGCCAAAACCGAACGGCTTCGTCTGCATCACCGGGTTCAACGGCGAGTCTCAGCCGAGAATCCGTGAGTCCACGAAGTTGCCGTAAAGTCGTCACTACGATGGCGCGGTAACGCCGAGCCGCTTCTTGTGGGCCGTGATCCAATACCATTTCCGGTAAAACTCGACCGGGGAGAGGCTCTTGGATTTTTAAAGTCAGCAGGCGGACCGAGGAAGAATGATCCATCACGTTTTACTCGGAGGCCCCCACCCAGTCGACGTATCGCCGCAGCCCTTCTAACAAGGGCGTCGCGGGCGTGTAGCCGAGAAGATCCTTGGCCTTACTCACATCGGCGAAAGTCAGCGGAACGTCTCCGGGTTGATCGGGCAAATAACGGATGACTGCCTTTTTTCCGAGAATTTCCTCAATCCCTGAAATTAATTGCGAAAGCGTATTCGCCGCAGAACCACCGAGATTGATGATTTCAAAGTTCGAAGCGGAGTAAGTTCTCGCTGCCATGACACCGTTAATGATGTCTTCGACAAAGGTATAATCTCGCGCCGTGCTGCCATCGCCATATTGGTCGATCGGTTGATCTGCGAGAATCTGGCGAGTGAACTTGGAAATGGCCAAGTCGGGACGTTGACGTGGTCCATAGACGGTGAAAAAACGCAGGCAAATGCAGCGGATTCCATAAAGGTGAGCGTAGTTTGAGCAAAGCTGCTCGCCTGCGAGTTTCGTCGCAGCATAAGGAGAAATCGTCCGCTGGATCAGATCGTTTTCGGCAAAAGGGACTTTTTCATTCACCCCATAAACCGACGAGGACGAAGCGAAGATAAAGCGTTTTACTCCCGTTTTCCGGCAGCCTTCGAGGAGATTGAGCGTGCCGTCGATGTTGGTGCTGATGTAGAGCCGCGGATCAGCGATGGATGGGCGGACACCCGCTCTCGCAGCGAAGTGGAATACTTGATCAAACTGATTTCCAGCGAACAGGGAGTCCACCAGCCTGGCATCCCGGATGTCGCCTCTCACCCATTGGATTCGATCGCAGAAGCTGGCGATGTTTGCTTCCTTGATGGCGGGATTGTAAAAATCATTGAAGTCATCAATCACCACGAGCTCGGCACCGGTGGCCAATAACGCCTCGCACAGATGAGATGCGATGAATCCAGCTCCACCTGTGACGAGAATTTTTTCAGGCTGATGAGTCATTGAAATGATTCGCTTTTTGTTGAAACCACACCGTAAAGCTGAGGATTAAGCGCCGGATCATTATACATTTTAAACTGATAATAAACGGCGAACGTTCGGGTTCCGGCGTTCACGGCGACGATCAACTCACCCAGACATTGGGTCAAATCGTCGCGTTGCCGGACGATACGAGCCAATTTTTCCGCGCACGCCGCCCGATGCGATTCCGCTGCCTCAACGCGAACGGCCTCCTCGCGCATGTGGTATTCCTTGAGCGCCAAAATGGAAAGCCGATCAATCATCATGCCCGGCGTCTCGGAATTTCGTGGCACGCCAGACTCGGCAGGTCGGAAATGGGCGACGAGTGCCTTGTCCATTTCTTCAATAAAATTATTCCGCTCTTGATTGAAGCGATCAATGGCGCGCTTTGCCTGATGGATCCGCTCTGAGCCGAGATCATCCCGACGAGCGATGTCTTCCTCGTGCCAAAGCAGGAAATTTCGCAGGTGATTTTCCTCTACCCATCGGGAAAAATCATCGCCAGCAGCAGCGGGTGATTCGTCGTGCCAACGGATGGTGAGAACAGCTTGTAGAGTGGAAATTTCGTCCGGGTTGAAGTGCATCGGCTAACGGATTGGTCAATTACGGTTGCAGTGACCGACCGAGGAAGCAAGCCTGCGTGATGCCGAAATTGCAACGCCCGTCTGCGCCCAGCAGTCTGCTCGTCATCAAACCCTCTTCACTGGGCGACATTGTCCATGGCCTGCAAGTGATGCAAACCGTGGCGAAGAAGCTCCCGAACTGCCAGATCACATGGATTGCTCGGGATCGCTTTGCCCCGTTGGTAGAGGCTGCGCCATTCGTTCACGAGGTCATCCATTTCAACCGAAAAAACGGTTTCAAAGGGATTCTCCATGTCATGAAAACCTTACGGAAAAGACGTTTTGACGTGGTTTGGGACATGCAAGGTTTGCTCCGATCCGGCCTCATGACTGCTGCCGCCCGATCCCCTGAGAAATGGGGGCGCGCAGACTCGCGAGAGGCCGCGAGTTTGTTTTCCCGGAAAGTAAAAATGCCGCTGGGAAATGGCCCGCATCATGCGATTCCCGTGCTCCAAGAGTTCGCTCGTCAGCTCGGCATTGAGGATGAAATTTCGATTCCTCTGGAATTACGCGCTGGCCCAGCTCACTCGTGGACTCCTTTTTTTGAAGGCGACCCACAGCATCGATTCGTCATTTTCACCGACAGTCGAGGCGTGGAAAAGGAATGGCCGAAATTCAGCCAACTCACGAAGTTGATCCTAGATCGTATACCGGAAAGTCGAGTCGCGTGGTGCGCGGGGAAGCCGACGGCACCAGATTTCCCCGTGCCAGAAGGACGCTTTCTGAACCTAACGGGTTGCCCATTCGAGGAAATGATCGCACTGGCTCGCCAGCCATCCGTTTTCATCGGTAACGACAGCGGGCCGATGCATCTTTCCGCAGCGGTAGGAAATCGAGTGCTCGCGATTTTCGGCCCGACCTCGCCGGATCGTTTCGGCCCGTGGCCACCGAACTCAGAGCGCACCGCCTCGGTGGTCGCGCCTAGGGGGAAATTGTTAGACCTAACGCCGGAGGCCGTTTTTGTAGCGGTGGAAGAGCTTACCGCTAGCCATTGGAAGATCGCTTCTATTTCATGACGTGTTCTAACAGTAGTCCTTGGATGGCGCAGTAGAATTTTGTCCGAATCCATGCCGCCCGGGCTGCGGCCGTTTTATTTTCAAGATCAGACATCTCATCTGGCCCGAAGTGAAATTGTTCTTCGAGCGCGAGACGGGCTTGATTCAGCGAACTATACCAAGAAAAGCAATCTTCCGGTGTGATCCAGATGGAACCCGGGCCGCCAGACGCATGGAAAATCGCCGCATCAAGAGCGGCTCCGATCAAGTGAAGATCGTCTTGGAAACCTTCGCGGAGGTCTGGGACGATGTATTCTTGCCAATCCTCTGCGCCTGCTTCTGGGCTGATGAGACCGCCCAGACGGCTGGCCAGATCTTCTTTGCAACCGTTCGCGTCCACGACGATGGAGCGCAGGATTTCCCAGTCAGATGCCTCTTCCGCATCAATGCGGAGACCGCCTTCAAGCGTGGGTGATGCCTTCATTCCGCTTTTTCTAACGAAGTTTTCAACTGATGCACTTGGAGCTGCTGGGCGTAAAATTCCGCTTTTTCCCGTTCGCCAGACCAGACAATGGAGCGTCCTTGCTGATGGACCTGCATCATCAACACCATCGCTTTTTTCTTAGGATATCCGAAGATTTTCATCAAAACGAACGTGACATACTGCATCAAGTTTACCGGATCGTCATGGACGATAACATTCCATGGAACATCTAATGAAGACGCTTCTTCCGTGCGGGTGAGGGTATCAGTTTTTGGCATGAGTCTAGATTTCGACAGTCGCTGGCTCGGGTGCATCCACCCATTTTCCATGCTCGCGAATGAGATCGGTGAGCCGCTCAACCGCCTCTGCTTCAGGGATATTGAACTTCACAGCGGTTTTTCCGACATAGAGATTAATCTTGTTAGGCGCACCACCGACATAGCCGAAGTCTGCATCCGCCATCTCGCCTGGACCATTGACGATGCAGCCCATCACGGCGATTCTGACACCTTTGAGATGGCCCGTAGCTGCCCGGATTTTTTGCGTGGTGTGTTGAAGATTGAAAAGCGTGCGCCCGCAACTCGGGCAGGCGACGTAGTCTGTTTTAAAAATACGAGTCCCGGCGGCTTGGAGGATATTATACGCGAGTCGTAACGATTGACCGGG
>JANORE010000096.1:0-2211 GCA_031415155.1 Akkermansiaceae bacterium
ATAATGCACTTTGCATCCTGGATATCTAAACTTGGTGGCTTATGGCAACACGCCGCCTGACTGCCTGACTTACCATGCGCGTCCGTCCTTGACTTTTTTGGCTGTTCCCCGTCGATTCTTTAAATGAGTGTTATCGATCAAATAAAACGGAAAGCAAATTACTACAAATCTGCAACTTACAATGCGGTAGAAAATCGCTGGGACTTTCCGGAAATAGCCGAAACTAGAAAGGGCGTTTACATCTTCGTGGATAAAGGGAGAAACGACATCCTCAAGATCGGTAAGGCAGATGGGAAGAAAGGTATTTCGCAGAGGCTAAATGAATATCAAGCGAATAGTCGAGGATTTCTCAATAATCCAAGCTCTTCTGCTTCGGTCATTAAAAGAGTGCAGGAAACAGAGCTGAGGCAGTTAGAAATCGAGATTTATTACATTCCAATCGATCCTGTTCAAGTCACTATTGCTGGCTTCAACGTGTTGGCTTCACCGGCTCGTGAGTTAGAATGTACTTTGCACGATATGGCGCTAGAAGAAGGTCATTCTCTACGATTCTCCAAAAAAAAATAAGTGAGTAGGTTTTCTTGAAGCCCTTCTAATCTTCGTTCTCGATGCACTCTATCCAGAACGGCTTTTGAACTCTAAGGGGATGGATCGAATGCCTTCTTGAAAATCACCCCAAGTGCCCATTGCGGACGAAAGCATCCACGTAAGCTGCCATAAAGCCGTGGAGCCAGCGTTGATTTACATCACTTCTATCCTGCTTTGCCCAACCCGTAACCAGCGGCTGAATGAAGTCGTAGCTCACGGATCTACATCAAGCAGGCACCAAGCGCAGTTCCACCTTCCGTCCAAGAGCGGCGGCGGCTTTTCCGAGGCTGGCGACGGTGAGCGAGGGGTTTGAGGGATCGAGCATCCGGTCCAGCGATGCCCGGCTGGTTTTCATGCGCGAGGCCAGCTCGGTCTTGGTGACTTGCTCCTGCTATACAAAATAAACGCTGAGTCGCCGGATGTCGGCGATGATCGAATCCCTGAAATACAGGCCGACACCGTCTTCAATCGTATCGTAGAAGTCGATTCCTCGCTCAATATCGGAAGCTGCCTCCGCGAGAACGAGCACCTTCTTTTTCATCGGCTGATCAAGCGTGCTTGGAGCTCATCCACCGAGAGCCAAGTCGCCTTGCCGGATTCTATGATTCCAGAACGTTCGGCCAAAATCTTGGCGTGCCAATCGGGCGATGGGTAGTCGATTCCTTCCTTGGAAAACAATTCCCACAAGAGTTCCATGGCTTCGACCCGTTCTCTGGATGACATTCGGGAAATTTGTCGCATCGCCAATATGTGGGCAAATTACTTTGAAGTTGATTCACAATCAAGTCTCCAAACACCACTCCAAAAAAACTTTGCGTCCCTCCGCGCCCTTTGCGCCTTTGCGGTAAACTCTCGATGAACATCGAACATCGAAGTGAAGAAAGGACGGCATCTCTTATTTCGATGTTCAATGTTCGCACGATGTCCACCCCGCTCAGCCGCAAGAACCTCCCCGAAAACCCGCCCCCGGACGACATCCTCAACGCCTTCCTCGACTACCTCACCGGCACAGAACCCTGCGACCACCGAGAAGAAGCCATTCTTGAACTCTTCGCCAGTAAGTTCATCCAACCATTCGATTAAATTTTTGGTGTCAAAACGGTGTCATTTTCTGATTGATCGTTACCATTATGGCTCTATCATTCCCACCGTGAAAACGCACGGCAGTAAAAGCAGCGGCAAAGTAGTTCGCGTCAATCCTCGTTTCCCTGAAAGCACGGCCAAACGGCTCAAGGAAGCCTCAGCCATCCGTGGCCAGTCCGTGGCGGCCTTCGTCCTAGAGGTGGTTTCCCGGGAAGCAGAGCGCGTTCTTGAGGAGGAGAAGTATTGGAGTCTGAGCGTTGAGGCCTCGGAGAATATCCAGCGCTTGCTCATCAAGCCCCCTCTAGTCAACGCCGCCGCAAAAAAAGCCGCAAAGGATCTCGCCACCCATGTCCGGATTCGATCTTGAGCTGTTGTCACATGATCACGACCGGAAGGGATTTCGCTGCGGTAGTGAATCCTTGGACCGTTATCTGCGTGAAACCGCGAAGGGACACCTCGCCAAGGGCGTGAGCATCACCCGCGTGATGGTCGAGCGAGTCGATAGCAAGCCAAGGCCGATTCTCGGATATTTCACCCTGA
>JANORE010000097.1:0-2848 GCA_031415155.1 Akkermansiaceae bacterium
CCCATTAAAATGCTGGTGAAACGTGTAAAGTGCCATCGGAATGGCTCCGATAATAATATACTTGAATGCTCTATGTTGATCAGCGCGGTCACCAATAATAATATATGTGCCGAAGGCAGTCATACCTAACATGGCTGAACCCAGTAATGCTTGGGCGATATCCACAAAACCACCCGAAGATGCAGCCCCCCCCCCAAGAAAAAGTCCTAGCAACGATACACCAACGCATCCGAAAAAATAAATGATATCTCTCTTATTGAAAAACGAGATTTTACCAAGGACACAATAGAGTACACTGGTCACACAAATGGTGAACATGATTGCGGGTGCGATGCCGAGTGAGATCATAACATCTTGAGTGGACAGCGAATCGCCCACAATCAGTAATCTTTTAAAGAAATCCACATAAAATTGGAGAACAAAAAACAAAAGTAGCCCTGCCTTTGGCGCAACCAAACCGACGAGAGCTCCGAACAGAGTCGCCATGAAAAACGTGTTCCCAAGCTGATTTCCACCATCCGTAAGGAGCTTTACGATAGCGAAAACAGCAAGCGGCACAAACATCAGCGGCAAGATAAGGCGAGATAGGCTAGCTTGATTCATAACGGATATTTGACGACACGATTCCAATGCTGTACCACTTCTGGTAAAAGGATTACAAACAAAGGTGACTAAAATTGAATTTAACTAAAATAAGCAAACTAGCCCTTTTAAAAAGGCTCAAATCCTCCGAATCTATTCTGCGCATTTGGTTTTATTCGTATTTATCTACGGCTAGTTTGATCCGTTTGAGCCTGACTAAATAAAAAGACACGCATGCTGTGGGGAAGAACTCTGAGGCATGAAATGGCTACCAGTTTTGCATAGATCATCATTGCAGAAATCAAGCCTAATATTCCCCAATGACGATAGTGATAAACAAAAACCATCGGTGGGTAGAAGCCATTTTGTTTTTGAAAAATGCTTCTCCAAAGAGTGGTCACTTCATTCTCCCCAAGAAGCCAAGATTGATCCATGGGTGGGATAATACAGGTTTCTCTAACAATAGCATTCGTAAGCACTCTTACCGGAATACCTGCCTTGCTGGCACGTAAACCGTAATCAGTATCACCCGTCGCATGGGGCAGTTTGGAACCATCGGGAAATCCGATCATTTCTATCACGCATTGAGCGATCGCCACAAGGTTTCCACGGCAGGAATCCACGGATATTTCCTCTTTTTTAAAATCGACATCCACCATTCGGAGATTGGTTCTACCTCGGTAATAGAGAGGAAAGTATGAGACAATACCGTCCGATTGATTTATAATCTGACCCTGCCCACTCACCACGCCTCCGATTTTTTCGGCTCGAGCAACGACCGCTTCGATGGCACCCGCAGCTACCACGGTATCATCATTGAGCCAGACGACGCTCGAAGCTCCCCGCGAAAAAGCCAACCTCATTCCCATTTCGATTGCTCCTGTCCAGTAAAGATCACCTGTCCCACGGAGGATCTCTACTTCGGAAAATGTCTGAGCAACCGCTTGGGCTGTTCCATCGGTGGATGCGTCATCTACCAGCAAAACTCCAAAACGCGAGAATAGTCCCAGATTCTGTAAGTGATGTAGGCATTTTAAAGTGACGGCCTTGCGGTTGAAGCAAGGAATAATTAGGACCGCACTAGATAAGGTTGAGTCGATCACTTTTAACAAACGATTTGATTTCAAGATTGTTTTTAAAAACCAATGCTAAATGCCCGAACCGCTCGGCTACATGAGCTTACCAAGTAACCAGTTTGTGCTGATCTTTCTCGCTCCTAGTTTTTTCTGCTGAAACCATGAAAGATACCGTTTCTCAGGCATTTTTATGCCTGAGAGTAAGTTTTCAGACGATTTTGTGAATGTCTTGGAAGCCAATGTTAAACTGGTTTGCGCGACAAATGGCTTGCATCCAAAAAATTGAGCGAATTCTTCAAAATCTTGTCGTTTTTGCTCGAAATCGGGTGACATCGGCCCGCGGAGTTTCTCGTCGGAATCCATTTGCCGCATGGCCGATGCAATAGCTGCGAGATTCTTATCTACAAAACTTTCGTCTTCTCGAAGCCGATTCAACAGACATTGAGTGAAAAGCTTGTGACTCTTCCAAGGGTGTCCGAATTCTTTGATTCCAAGAGTATCGTCTGGCCTAAAGAAGCTTTGCAGCGAAATCGGAGCCACCGGAACAGTCTCTGGATTTGGCAATAAGACATATCGACTTATAATGTGAAAATAAGATGCTAACACGTCAACAATTAGCGTTGGCATAGGTCTTGTCTCCATAGATGAGAACCAACGCTGCAGAAGCTGTGCAAATTCTTCGCCACGAATATTCTCGAAGAACCATTGTAGAATCGGGTAGTGTTTAAGAAAAATCGGAGCAAACAAGCGCGACTCCGCCGGGTAGATATGGCCTGGGTGAATCAAATCACAAGTGGTGTCGAAGTTGTTCAGCTCGATCAGGTCATCCCGCATTCCAGAAAATACAATGTCGTCCCAATAGAATAAATAGTCAGGACGAGCATCGTAGGAAAAGAGGCGTGTTTGGAGGATAGGCGAAGGGATATCGACTTCCAATTTTACATCGCTATTCCGAAATAGGGACTCCACCATGGAAGCGAATCTTTCTTCGGCGAAGTCGGTTCTTGCCTTGAGGACGAAGCAATGGGAGGGCAAAGAGCGCAATGCGAAGTGCAAAGCCTTGCGCTGGTGATAGACATATCCGTGAAATAACGGATGAATTTTAGGGTCTGCTAGAGGTGGATCTATCTCTAGGATGGATACGCCTGAATTTATCAAAGCCTGTTTCAAGCCGGCGGCCTGTTCGAGTT
>JANORE010000098.1:0-8319 GCA_031415155.1 Akkermansiaceae bacterium
AACCGTCACCGCCGAGCTACCCAAGGAACGGAAGAAGGAAAAAGATGAGAAGCCAGAAGACGCCAAGATCAAAGACAGTGCCTTCTCCGATCGCTTGAAAATTCTCAGCGAAAAACTTGCCAAAGAAAAATCCCTCGCCGGAGTCACCTTCGAAGTCGCAAAAACGACGGTCGATCCATTGCTCAAAGATCGCAAGACTCTCATCACCAAGGCCACTCCACCACCTGCTGCGGGTGCGGCGTCTGGTTCCAGCGGCGGAGTTCAAAATCTTCCCGGCGGCATCATCGCCACCCCACCTGTCGGCATCGAAACTCCTCCGATGGTGAGTGAATAAGTAGCAGGGAGACCCTCAACTTTACGCGCCGAGATACGCAGCTCGCACTTGCGGATCCGCTTTTACTCGGGCAGATGGGCCTTCTAACAAAATCTTCCCGGTTTCTAAGACGTAGGCATAACTGGAGACATCCAGAGCAAGATTGGCGTTTTGCTCGACGAGGAGAATCGTCAGCCCTTGTTCGCGGTTAATTTCTACGATTCGCTCGAAAATCGTTTTCACCAATAACGGCGCAATCCCGAGCGATGGCTCATCAAGCATCAGAAACTTAGGTCTGCTCAGGAGCGCGCGAGCAATCGCTAACATCTGTTGCTCACCGCCAGAAAGCGTTCCCGCCGCTTGATTTTCGCGTTCTTTCAGTCGAGGGAAAAGACCGAAAACGTAGTCCGTTTGCTGGGAGATCCATTTTTTATCTCGCTGTAAATAAGCTCCCATCTTGAGATTTTCAGCGACCGATAGATTGGCAAATACCATGCGGCCTTCCGGAACATGGCACAGCCCGCCAGCTACGATCTTGTTAGGTGTGAGATTCGCGATCTCTCGGCCATCGTATTCGATCGTGCCAGAAGCCGTTTTCACCAAGCCTGATAACGCCCGCAGGATCGTGGACTTTCCAGCTCCGTTCGCGCCAATCAAGGTAACAATACTTCCCTGCGGCACATTCAGGCTCACGCCGTGGAGAGCTTTGATCGCACCGTAGGATACGTGGAGATTTTTGACAGCCAGCATGGGAGTTGAGAGTCTAGGGTTGAGAGTTGAGAGTGAAGAAGTGGATTAGGCCTCGCCAAGAAGTGAGCGACGCAGGCCACTGAGCATCCGACTTTGCTCCTCAGCTGCTTCATAGAGAATTTCAAATTCTTCTTCCGTCAGAAATCCTTGGCTTTTACCGATAAATGATTGGGAAATCACCTCATATAAAGAACCTGCGGCAATTTCGATAAAGCGGGCAAAATCTTTACGAGAATTTCGTGAGCTCCCTTCAGCGATATTGGAAGAAATGGAAACGGCCGCACGGCGCATCTGATTGGTAAGCCCGAATCGCTCATCAGATGGAAACTTGCGAGTCATCGCGTAGACAATATCAGCAAATTCAATGGCTCGCTGCCAGACTTCTAGTTTTTCAAAGCCAAACATATTTTCTTATCTGAAAAATTCTTCACTCTCAACTCTCAACCCTAGACTCTCAACTAACTCGCGGCTGCTCCGAGATATGCCTCGATCACCTTCGGGTGGCATTGGATTTCCTTCGGCGTCCCCTCGGCGATCTTGATGCCATACTCCAATACGCAAATACGTTCGCAGATGCCCATGACGACTTTCATGTCGTGTTCGACGAGAAGAACGGAGAGATGATAGCGCTCTTTGACGAAACGAATGAGGCGCATGAGATCGTCTTTTTCTGATGGATTCATGCCAGCAGCGGGTTCGTCCAGAAGGAGAAGTTTCGGGCGAGTGGCGAGGGCGCGGACGATTTCTAACCGCCGTTGATCCCCGTAAGGAAGTGAGACGGCTAGCTCGTCGCGCTGGGGAGCGAGGTTGAAAATTTCGAGGAGTTCGAGGGCGTTTTTTTCAGTTTCAGCCTCGGCATTTTTCCAAGATTTACCACGCCAGAGCGCGCTGAAGTAGCCTTCGTCATTGTGAAGACGCGCGGCAACGCGAATATTATCCATCACACTCAGGCTTGAAAATAGCCGGATATTTTGAAACGTGCGGGCGATGCCGAATCCGGCGAGGCGGTTCGGCTTGATGCCGAGCGTGTTTTTTCCGGCAAAGTGAATTTGCCCGGATGTGGGCTGATAGACTCCGGTGATCATGTTAAACGCGGTCGTTTTTCCCGCGCCATTCGGACCGATGAGGCCGACGAGTTCTCCCTCGCCGATGCTAAGTGAAACCTCAGAAACCGCGGTGAGACCGCCGAACTGGATCGTGACTTTTTCTAACTCTAGTAACGGTGCGCTCATGATGGAATGCGACGTTTGAATTTAAATGAGAACAATCCCGCAGGGCGAAGAAGCATCAGCAAAATGATCAGCAGAGCGTAAATGATCATCCGGTATTCCGAGAAATCGCGGAGGAATTCTGGCATGAGTGTGAGCAAAATCGCTGCCGCGACGACGCCAGCCGTTCTACCCATTCCACCGAGAATCACCATGACAACGATGTCGATGGACTTCACCCAATCGAAGCCCGTCGGCGAGAGAAACTGCTTGTGATGGGCATACAAGCCACCCGCGATTCCCGCGAAAAAAGCACCCGTGACAAAGGCGGTGACCTTGGTGCGAGTGGTATCGACGCCGTTCGATTCAGCCGCGATTTCATCATCATGGACGGCGATGAATCCGCGACCGTAAGTGGAATTTACCAAAGCG
Organism: Akkermansiaceae bacterium; assembly: GCA_031415155.1. Taxonomy (GTDB): domain Bacteria; phylum Verrucomicrobiota; class Verrucomicrobiia; order Verrucomicrobiales; family Akkermansiaceae; genus Luteolibacter. The sequence continues at coordinate 2,704 of JANORE010000098.1, forward strand.
GAAATCGCGTAGACCGTGATGGCCGCGAAACCGAAAGTCCACCCAAGGTTTGTCAATTTTGGGATACCTTTGAGACCACTGGCGGCACCAATCGCCTCAGTATTTTGCGCAATCACACGGATGATTTCGCCGAAGCCGAGAGTCACGATGGCCAGATAATCTCCACGAAGACGGAGCGAAGGAATGCCGAAGAGCAACCCGACTGCGGCCGCCAGCAGACCACCCGCGATGAGCGCGAGCGGGAAATACCAAACCGCGTTCGCCGTTTCTCCGACATGGAGCGAGAGCCAAGCCGAGGAAAATCCACCGACCGCCATGAAGCCGGCATGACCGAGGCTGAATTGACCGGTGTGGCCATTGATGAGATTCAAGCTGGTCGCGAGGATGATGGCGATGCCGACATCGATCACGACTCCGAGATAATAAGCATTAAACTGTTTTGAAAAACAGGATGCGAGGACCGCGAGTGCGATGCCTAACAATAACCAACGTTTGGCTCCGGGTAGTGGCATCAGACTTTTTCCACGGATGAGCGGCCCAGCAGGCCGGCAGGTTTAACGAGAAGGATGATGATGAGAATCCCGAAGGCGATGGCATCGCGGTAATTCGACAAGCCGGGAACACCGCCCGCGAAGGTCTCTAACAATCCCAGCAAAACTCCGCCGAGGACGGCACCGGGAAGATTTCCGATCCCCCCGAGAACGGCGGCGACGAAGGCGCGGAGACCGGGTTGAACCCCCATGAGCGGCTCGATGCCGGGTGCCTTGATGGCGTATAAAATCCCAGCAATCGCGGCGAGTGCCGAGCCGAGGCCGAAGGTGAAAGAGATGATGCGATCCACTGGCACGCCCATGAGCGAGGCGGCTTGCTGATTGTAGGAAACTGCGCGCATGGCCGTGCCGACGCGGGTTTTCTGAACGATGAACCACATCGAGATCAGAAGCACGATGGTCACACTCACCGTCAAAACGTCATGACTTGAGATGACGAGATTTCCCAAATGAATCGCTTTTTCTGGCAGCAGTTGCGGAAATGGCTGAGGTGAGGCACCGAAGACTTTCTCGTTTTGCGCGGTGTATTCGATGAGGAGTGAAACGCCGATGGCCGTGATCAGAACGGTGAGCTTCGGGCGATTTCTCAAAGGCCGGTAGGCGAGCTTCTCGATCAACATTCCGAGACAAGCACACAACGCCGCCGCGACGATGAAGACCATGATGCAGGCGAGAACTGACTGCGAACCGAGTAATTTCTCGATCTGTGGCGCGACGTAGAAGGCGGTGAACGCACCGAGCATCAAGACATCGCTATGCGCGAAATTGATGAAGCGCAGCACGCCGTAGACCATCGTATAGCCCAGCGCAATCAGCGCATAAATTGCTCCCAATCCGAGCCCATTAATTGTTTGCTGGAAAAACCAATCCACGAAAAAGTTAGGAGTGAGGGTTGAGAGTAAAAAATCGTTCTATACTACCGCGCTTCATGTTTTGTGGAAAACGTCGGGCTGTATTGCCCCAACGGGGCAATCCTTTGAGCGACGGTATTATTTCCACAAATCATTATGCGCGGTAGTGTAGCTCAACCTCCTTAAGGATTCACCGTCGCGTTATAGGTAAATTTCCCGCCTTTGATCTGAATAAAAACGAGGGCCTTCACGGCATCCCGGTCCGCATTCAGCGAGAATTTCCCGCTCGCCCCGGCGAAGTCTTGCGTCGCGGCGATGGCGTTTCGAAGCGCGGTAGATTCCGTCGTATTTGCACGCTTCATCGCATCCGCCAATACCATAGCGGAGTCATAACCGAGAACGGCCATGGCATCGGGAGCTTTTCCATTAAAACGTTTTTCGTAGGCGGTTACGAAGTTTTTCATCTCAGGAGTGCCTTGGTCCGCCGAGCAATGGGTGGAAAAATAGTGGCCTTCCACCGCTTCCTTACCGATGGTGAGAAGGCTCTCACTTTCCCAGCCATCACCGCCGAAGATCGGGATATTCATGCCAAGTTGCTTTGCTTGGATGCAGACGAGAGCGACGTCACTGTAGTAACCTGGGAGAAAAATTGCGTCGGGAGCGTCTGCCTTGATGCCGGTGAGCTGGCCTTTGAAATCTTTATCGCCGCCATTGTAATCCAGTTGCACGCCAACTTGGCCACCATTGGCCTGGAACTTTTCTTTGAAATTCTTGGCGAGCCCCTTGCTATAGTCGCTTTTCACATCGGTGAGGACCGCGACTTTTTTTGCCTTTAACGTGCTCGTGGCGAAGTTGCCAAGGGCACCTCCTTGGAAAATATCATTGAAGCAAACCCGGAAAATATAGTCGCCTTGCTGGGTGACGGTCGGATTCGTCGAGGCTGGCGAGATCATAGGAATCTTATTTTGCTGGCAGATCGGCGCGGCTTCGAGCGAGCTACTGGAAGCGACTTCACCGAGAATCGCGACGACGCCGTCCTTGGAAATCAACTTGTTCACGGCAGTTGCAGACTGGCCCGCCTTGGATTGATCGTCCTCGGTGAGGAGTTCGAGTTTCTTACCAAGCACGCCACCCGCCGCGTTGATTTGCTCGATGGCGAGGAGTGTTCCTTCGTGGGAAGACGTGCCGAAGGTGGCTTCTTTCCCGGTGAGTGAAGCGAATTCACCCACTTTGATCGTATCGCCATTTCCAGATTTACAACTGGAGAAACCGAACAAAGCGAAGAGAGCAGCGGCGGCGGCAAGGAGGAGTTTTTCTGATTTCATGGGGAATGGATGGATAAGGGCGGAAACTAAGAAACCGTCCATCCAAGCGCAATAGCATTTTGTATGTAGTTGATTTCCTCTGAAAATCGAGCAGGCGCGAATTTCCCATTCACCCTTCTCTCTTGATTCGTGGTGCTTGCCGCGACCGATTCCGGCATCTAAAGCAGGGCGACATGACTGAAATCCCGCCGCTGATTCTCATCCCTAGCTACAATACAGGGCCGATTCTTGTCGAAACGGTGACTTCTGCGCTGTCGCTCAATACTCCGGTCTGGGTGATTTTCGATGGTTCCACCGATGACTCACCGGAGCTCATCAAACATCTGGAAATGGCGGATCGTCAGAAATTCAGAGTGATTTACCAGGCGGAGAACTCGGGTAAAGGCGCTGCCGTGTTGCATGGCTTGCGCGAAGCGATCCGAGCTGGGTTCACGCATATTCTGACAATGGACGCGGATGGCCAGCATCCGGCGGACCGAGTGAGCGAGTTTTTCAAACTGTCTGCCGCCCATCCTGAAGCGGCGGTTTTCGGCAGGCCGATCTTCGATACCTCGGCTCCATCATTGCGAGTGAATGGCCGGAAAATTTCAAATTTCTGGGTCAACTTGGAAACGCTCGGTTGGGGCGTGGATGACTCACTCTTCGGCATGAGAGTTTATCCAGCGCAGGAATTATTAGAGGTGATGGAGTCCACCCCATTTGCCCGCCGCTTTGACTTCGATCCCGAGGTGGCGGTGCGCCTCGCTTGGCGCGGAGTGCCGATTATCAATCTACCGACCCCCGTCCGCTACCCGAGCAAGGAAGAAGGCGGGATTTCGCAATTCCGCTACTTCAGAGATAATACGGTGCTTTCTCTGATGCACATCCGCCTATTCTTCGGCTTCCTCTGCCGACTTCCACTTCTTGTCGCCCGTGGCTCGAATCCACTCGATCACCTCAGCCCACCTTCGTCATGAGTGCTTCAACTTACCAAGAAATCGCCGCGTTATTTCCAGGTCGTTGGGACAGGAATTATGTCGCTGCCAAATTGCGGACTGATCCGCTTTATACCGCGCTGGTGAGAAATCTCCGGGGTTCGGAACTGCCGTTATTGGATCTCGGTTGTGGTCTCGGGTTGCTGGCTTTATTTCTCCGCGCGGAAGGTATCTCGGCGCGGATTCACGGTCTGGACTATGATTTGAGAAAAATCGAATCTGCCAACCGTGCGGCGGCTCAGGCGAAAGTCGCTGATGTTTCCTTCGCTCATCACGATGCACGTCAAGGGCTACCTGAGCATCATGGAAACGTCACCATCCTCGACATCCTCCAGTTTTTCACTCCCGGCGAACAAGAATCCCTCCTCCAGCTCGCAGCATCCCGCGTCGCTCCGGGCGGCAAGCTCGTCATCCGTTCCGGCCTCAAAGATCCTTCGCTTCGTTTTAAAATCACCGTACTCGGCGATTGGCTTGCCAAGGCGACGTTCTGGATGAAGGCCGCGCCGACGCACTATCCGACCGCCGAGGATTTCAGAAAAATTCTCAGTCCTTTCGGCACGGTAGAAATCCAACCACTCTGGGGAAAGACCCCGTTTAATAATCACTTGATCGTGCTGACTCGGATGTAGTACGGCTTGCTGGCGAGCGAGATGTTTGCAAATCTGCCCACATGCCTCCATCGCCACGCCGTCCGTTCAAAATTAAAAATGGACGAGAAGCCGGATTTCCACCGAGAAACCAGCCTTCGCCAAAAGATCGCGGCTGGGATCCTGTCGCCTCTTGGTATGACAAACTCGTCGGCGAATCTGGCTCCGACTACCACCAAAATGTGATTTTACCGGCGGCATTACGGATGCTAGCTCCGCAGCCAGACGAGTCCGTCATCGATATTTGCTGCGGCCAAGGCGTGCTCATCCGCCCACTGCTCGCTGCGAAAATCGGGAAATTCACCGGTGTCGATGCCAGCCCGCGCTTGATCGAATCGGCGAAATCCCGTCACGGTGCTGACCCACGAGTTTCTTTGATCGTGGCAGACGCTTGCCTGCCCGGACCGTGGGCGAATGCCAGCCACGATGCGGCCACTTGCATCATGGCCGTTCACGATGTGCCGGACCTGGAGGCGATGTTTTCCAATGTCGCGCGTTCGCTGAAATCCGGTGGCCGCGCGGTTATGGTCTTCATGCATCCCTGTTTCCGCATTCCTCGTAAAACGCATTGGGGCTGGGACGCGGATCAGAAAATCCAGTATCGTCGGCTCGACAGCTACGCCACGCCGCTGGAAATCCCCATCACCACGCATCCGGGGAAAGGAACTGGCGAGCAGACTCACTTCTACCATCGCCCGCTAGCAGATCTTCTCTCCGCCATGGGAAAAGGCGGGCTAGCCGTCGTCGCCTGCGAGGAGCTATTCAGCCACCGCCGCTCACAATCTGGCCCATTTAGTAAAGCCGAGCACCGCGCTGCCGAGGAATTTCCGCTATTCCTCGCGCTCAAGGCGGTGAAGCTAGCGCAGAGTCCCGCCGCAAGTGGACTGGCCCTCAAATCACCGTAACGCCACGGCTTGACCATGGTGACTAGAAACGTGGTAGATTTTAAAAACGCAAGAGTGAAACAGCTGAACCCTTTCTCGCCCCAGCAACCACCTTCTGCGGCATCGCCTCCGGCAAATATGGATGAATCTTGAACTCGACTACGAATGCATGCGTGCCGACCGCGAAAAAGGCGAAGCCATTCGCAGGGAAGTGCAACCCTGCGCGGCGTGAAATGGTTGAAAATGTTGAAATGCTTGACCTGATCATATTCAGACTTGCAAACACCTAGCCGATTACCAGTCATCGCAGGATGACATTGAGTCCTTCCTTAGGCGTGAATTACTTCTTCGATGACAAGGATCTTCGCCATGGGGCCATCGTAT
>JANORE010000099.1:0-4637 GCA_031415155.1 Akkermansiaceae bacterium
GGACGGCATCCTCGCAGACATCGCGCCGACGATGTTAGAAATGTTAGGCGTCGCGCAGCCCAAGGAAATGACGGGGAAGAGCTTATTGGTGAAACGATGACCGCCTGGATATTTTCAATCAGCCAATTAACTCGCGGATGAGGTCCGGCGACTCATAGGAAACCAGTAACAACGTCCTCTCTCCGCTCGCCCAGATGGCAACCGTGAGATCGCCATCTCTTGTGATTTCGGCGACAGCCCCGGCACTCGGTGGATCAGCCAAGCCCGAGGACGGTGTGCAGTAAAGGTGGAGTTGCTTCATGTATGGCAGGAGGAAACATTCCAGGCTGACCGGACGACCCGCGACATCGTAGAGGTGACATCCCTTGCGGCCCAGCGCGTCGAGTTTCTCCGGCAATACATCTAGCCGAGGCGCGTTGTTCGATTTCAGCCAATCGCGCACCGCGGCTTTATCCATGCTCATGAGGGAAAGGGAAATGCCCTCGCGGGTGATCGCGACCAGCTCGCGTGCCAACTTGCCGATGGTGAATGCCCGGTTATTTTGCATCCACCATTTCCCGCCAATGACAAGTGAGGCGGCGATTCCCGCTCCCCAGCCGAGCCAGCGGCGGCGGGACACTCGGACATGAGCAACAGGCTCGGGAGACTTCGGAAGCTGGACGGCTGATAGAACCAACTCGCGCAACTCCGCAGGCGGTTCACCGATTCCGCGAGCCGCGCGCATGGCGGTTCTTAAAGCATCTTCCAATCCAGTCGGCGGCTCGATCAGGCTCAGTGCGCCGCGCATCGCGATGTCTGTCTGGCGCTCGTCACCCAGACGTGCCGACAGCCCGGCGTGATCCGCTGCGGCGCGGGCTGCAGGCACGCCAGATTCTTGATCGTCTTGGCCAAGCGGGCGAAGTGAGCGGAGAAGATGGAATTGCTCTTCGGTCATGTTGCGGGTGTTAGAAGTAAGCGTAGCGCGTCTTTTGCTCGGCTGAGCCTAGACATCACGGTGCCTGTCGGAACGGCGAGCACTTCGGCGATTTCGCGGTACGACATGTCTTCGATGTAAAAAAGAGATAAAACTGAGCGATGCGGCTCGTCCATGCGATTGAGAAGTTCCACGGCCACCTTTCCGTCCACGCTGAGTTCCTGCGGCGAGGCTTCACCGAACGGCTGTGGCATGAGGGATTCGTCGAATTCCACAGTCTTGCGCTCCCTGCGGCGGAGTCGGAGAAATTCGCGGTAAAGCGTGGTGTAGAGCCAAGATTTGATCGCGCCATCCTCGCGAATATCCTGCCATTTCAAGGCAAATTTCACCGCAGTCTGCTGCGTCAAGTCCGCAGCGTCTGCCTCATGGCCAGATAAACTGAGGGCATAACGGTAAAGCTGGCGGTAATAAATCATCACCACGGCTTCCAACCACACCTGCACTTCCACGCCACCCATGACGGATGGGCGTGGTGGCAACGCGGGTGGGTTTTCCTCGGACATGGCGGCTTCGGTAAGGTTATGCACTCCTCCGCCGACGCATGAACAGAACGAATCCTCCAACGCCCAACAAGGTCACCGTCGGCTCGGGAATGACGGTGATTCCTAGCACCGCAGTGGTAGGCGTAATCGACTCCGGTCCCGGCGTAATACTATCGGGTAGAATCAAAAAAGGAATCATGCCCGAGTTATCAAACTCGGCGATCTCTCCGGCGAGCAATGTGAAACTCGCTCCGGTGAAATTTCCGCCACCATCGGTGAGCGGGACTTGGCCGAAAAGCACGCTCCCTTGATAGAGGATGCCTTCCATCGCCAAATCCACGTTCTCCAGAGTGAAGCTGAGAGTGTCTCCGGGCAGAAGATTCGGGAAGGCAGATCCACCGCCCGCAAACGGAAATAGCGCACCCACATCACCCAGTCCGCTGATGAAGTTAAGGCCGGGTAAAACGTCAGGGACGCTGCCCGTAGCTGACAAAAGTGTGACATTCGAAATATTCTGCGAGGCAAGCGGCAGAAAACTTGGGAAAAAAGCGAGCGAACCAGCAGGTGCCAGATTCGAGATGGTGAAATGCAGCGACGCCGCAGATGCGGATGATAGTCCACAGCAGAACAGCCCTGCGAAGGCTCGGACTACGATCGGTTGAAAAAATTTCATGTTGGATAAATTGCGATGAAGAGGGATGGCCATTCACGACAGAATACGGCCATCCCTCAAATTTTTCTAAACAGGAGTTATGGCGCGACGAGGTTCGTCGAAGGGATGATGACCGAGGTATTGTCGATCTCAACGTTCGTGCCGCCCTGGGCGACGAAGTTCTGCGGCTCGCGGAAGGCACCGGTGAAGGAGGCCAGCGTATTCTCCGTGAACATGTTATTGACGGATCCACCGCTCACCGCGATGGCGAAACCGAAACGCGCGATGTGGTTGCTATAGATCGCGTCTCCACGCGGACCTTCTGGACCCGTAGTGCCGCCTTCTGGATTGTAACAGATTCCTAGCAGGTTGTTTGCCGCAGTGGCACCACCGACGACGGTGTTCTGAGTGATGCGGTTACCCGTGCTGCGAGCACCACGCACGAAGATTCCCAGATTCACCGAGCTGATGGAATTATTCTGGATGTAGGCACTCCATGAATTGATCAGACGAATGCCGATCTCCGTCGGGCCACCGCTAGGAGCGAGTCCATCGCCCGTGATCCGCAATCCTTCCAAGCGGACATTCTGAGCGCCCGTGAGATCCACGTTCGCATTGAAGCCGCTCACGCCTCCACCACTCACTGTCACGGCGCGAGCATTCTCGACCACGATGCCACGGCCGGTGCCGCGGGCGTTGGTACTCACGCTGAAGCCATTCAGATCCAGTGTCACATTGGAAGCCGTGATGATGATGCCATCACCGTTTCCGACGTTATGGTTAGAATACAATTTATAACTGCCTGGCCGACTGATACGCCACTGGGCGGAGGCTTGGCTTGCGAGGACGATGGATACAAGTGCGGTGGTCAAACCGAGTGTCGATTTACGATGGATGGTTAACATGATGATGGATTGTGTTAGTTTTTCGTTCTCGTGAAATCCACGCAGCATCTGCCGCTCAATTTGAATTCCGGGAACAAATCAAGGAGCAGACGACTTCGATGTTTATTCCGTCATGTAGGAAAAAATATAAACTTCCGCGCATGAAGTTTTTTGGGAACGGGTATCGAAACGGCAACGTCAGCGTTGGCTTTCTTAGACGTAGAGCCGACGATGACGGCAGCGCTCCCAGATCCTCTTTCACCCATCGTGATGCGTGCCAGTCTAGCAGATAACTCATCCTTCAAGCATTGGTCTTGCGGGTAAAGCTCTCGCCACTGAAGCTCGGCACCACTTTGGCGACGATTCGACATACTCAACTGGATGGTTGGCGGGCTTTGGCGGTGCTCGGCGTGATGTGTCAGCACTGGTTGCCTGCAAGTTGGCGTGGGCCGTTCCCCTTCGAAATTGGACTGTTCTTTTTTCTCACACTCACCGGTTTTTTAATCACTCGGATCTTATTGCGCGAGCGGATGGCTGGAGAAATGAGTGGCGAAAAATGGCGAGCGAAGGCATATCTTCATTTTCAAAAACGCCGAATGTCGCGGATTTTGATCCCTTGCTACGCCGCCATGCTTTTCGCCATCGCGGTGGGGGCTCGGGACATCCAAGGTCACTTCCTCGCTTACTTCGGCCAATGGGTGAATTTCCGCATGGCGATGATGGAGAATTGGCCGTCAGGAACGGCGCACTATTGGACTTTAGCGATCCAGATTCAGTTCTATCTCGCTTGGCCGCTGGTCGTTTTCTGGGTGCCCAAACGATTTCTAACAGGCGTATTTTTATTCGTCGTTGCGTTGGCTCCATTTTCAAGAATGATCCTTTGGAATGCGTTTCCAGAGATTCATCATAGCGAGGCCATCACCGTCACCGCCTTGGACTACTTCGGGATCGGTGCCCTACTTGCACTGGCCATGGAGCGGGGAATGCAGGCGGGAAATCTGAAATTAAAATGGGCCGCCGTCGCCGCTGGTCTTAGCTATGGAATACTCTATTTTTTGAGAAGTATCGATCAGCCGATCACTTGCCTCGCTCACATCCAACAGACGCTACTATCGGTGTTTTTCGCGGGATTGATTGCTTCGACATGGGTTGGATTTCGTGGAATCCTCGGAAAATTATTAAATGGTCCGCCGATCCAACACATTGGGCGGCTGAGTTATGGATTATATCTATTCCATACGGCTGTCCCACTTCTTGTGGGTTATGTGATGCCGTTCTTATGGTGGCCATTTTTTGATGGTCCGTGGGAAATCATCCGGCTGATCGTTTTCGGGCTAACCTCTTGGGGGCTTGCCCACTTGTGCTGGCGCTATCTAGAAACAGGGAAGCTTTTTTCTAACCCTAAAGAGAAAAATGAACGCAGATGAAGATTGAGAGTTCATCTACTGAGTGAGTGCCTCAATCAATACAACTCTTTGATTATCTGCGTGAATCTGGTGCGTCAGGCTAAGCCTAACTTCTCTATTGATCTGAAATGTGATCAACATGTCAAATAAGTGTCCAACATGTAGCCAATCCGGCACCGAAAGGAGTAATCCCCAAGGTGAAGCCCGGGGCGGCGAACCTGCGAGCCGTAATGTAAGTGA
>JANORE010000100.1:0-3939 GCA_031415155.1 Akkermansiaceae bacterium
GGGATATTCATTCTTCTCGGCTCATGGCATTGGTGACAGTGGCGGTGGCCGTCTTGCCGGATGATCCTGTGGCGGCCATCGTTGCGGAGCACGCCGCTGCGGATCAGGCATCGATCGACTCTGGATTGTTAGAGCAAGATCCGAGTGATCCCACCGCACGCCGGATTCGCTGGATTCGCATTCCATTTGCCGCCCTCAAGGTCATGAAGTTCTCGCTTCCTGGGCCGAGTTCAAAAACGGTGAAACGCCGCGATGTTTTTCCTCCCGCACCATCGCCAGCAAGTTCTCAAACATTGATCCAACAACCTCCCGCATTCGGTCTAGCACAAGGAACCCGCAATTCCCCGCAAGGCTCAAAGAGCGACGAGCTAGTCGAGCAGGATCTGGAGCGCTATCGGAAGAATATCGGTGAGAAAAAGGGTCTATCTGTCGTCAAGAAATTGGTGATTCTTGCACTGTCGATCGGAGCATTCGCCTACTTCTGGAATGGCGGGAACCGAGCAGAAATGACCTGCGTCATCATCGGCGTGCTGTTCCTGCACGAGTTCGGGCACTGGCTGCCGATGAAAATTTTCGGCTATCGAGATGTGACGATGTTTTTCATCCCCGGTCTCGGAGCGGCCGTGAGCGGGACGAAAAAACATGCCTACGCTTGGCAGGAATTTGTAGTGCTGTTAGGTGGTCCCTTACCCGGACTTTTTCTTGGAATCGGCATCTTTGTCTATGGCTATTTCGACCGAGATATTCCTGATCTTTTACTGAATGCGGCGATGATGGCGATTGTTCTCAACGCCTTGAATTTGCTACCATTTCTTCCACTTGATGGCGGACGGATTGTGGAACTCCTCGTCTTCAAAGATCTTCCCTCGCTGAGGCTGATATTCACCGGCTCCTCGACGTTGTTGGTGATCGCACTTTCATTCTTACCAGGCATGGGATTTTTCCGCCTCGTGGCCATCGGCATGGCATTTAGCTTTTTTCATGACATCAAGATGTTGCGACTGGTGAAAGAGGCTAAAAAGTTAGAATGGTCTGGCCAAGTTGATGATGAGGAAACGGCACTGCGGAGACTTTTCACCGAAATTCGTGCAGGCGGAAACAATACTTTCGTGGGAAGCCTCAACTGGCTGGCGCGCACCCAAGCGGTCATCGGAGAAGCGATGCGCAAGCGTCCGAGTTGGCTTTTACGTCTGAGTGGTCTTGCGATTTACGGAGTGGTTTCGATGATTCCGGTGCTTCTTCTGGTAGGACTGGTGATGATTATACTCGGGAAGGGACTTTCGAGCGTGGTAGGAAACTCGATGCAAATCCTCGAGTTTAGCGACAAACTTACGCCGCAAAGTGGCTTCCTCAATGAAAGGCAATCGTCTCCCATTGAAAACCTAGCAGAAATCACGAATCAGAAATTGTTGGCGATCTCAACGATTCCCGAAGATGCGCGGAAGAAAGCGATTCACGCTGCGGCGGTGAGTTTAGCAACCGATGCCGGTCCTGCGCTGGATGCATTAGTCTGGGAGCAGGTGAGCATCTGGCGGCGCAATGAATTTCCAGAGGCCGAAACCATCTCGACTTGGTTAGAAGCGATCCATCTGCGTTCGGAACAAGCAGCCACCGCAGGTCGATCTAACGAAGCACTTTTCGGCGCGGAAATGTTGCTGACCGCGGCTTTAAAAATGGAACCTGCGACGAGCTTGCAAGAACGAGAAGTCCTGCAAGATGCTCAAATGAATGCACTCAAAATGATCGCCAAACTCAATGGCACGGGAGTTTTGAAACCCGTGGATCAGCAGCGAGTGAAGTCGAAGATCCAAGCATTAAGATCGCCACAAGATCCTGCCTTGGAAGCGTTTCTCCTAGTAGATGGCTGGGGCCAGCACGAGTCAAATCTCATCATCGCAGAGCTAGAAGCATCTGGAAAGGCAGCCGAAAAAGAAGACGACTCTGCGTTTTGCCGAAGCATTTATGACCAAGTGGATGGACTCGTGAAACAGGCGGAAGAACGAGTCACGACAAGCGTGATGATCGCTCGTCACTGGACCCGCGGAGGCAAGGTCGGCGAGTTACCACAGGAAAAGCCTGCCGGAGTCGATGTCGTCGCAGGTGAAGCGGAGTTTTTAAAACGACAATGTGAGCGGAAACGCGAAATCGGCTGGCTACAAGCGGCGGTGCTCTGGGTGATAAGCTTGGACGACCATCAGCGGCAACATGCTCAGTTACTTGTCGATTTTAAACGCCCGATACCCGGCGGCGGCATGCTCGAGCTGATACCTAGTCCGTCGCCTGTTTTGCGTCTCAGCGATGCACGGACTGAAGCTGAACTCACGGGGCCGGCGTGGCTGGGTGGTCCGCCGACTCAAGCCCACCAGAGTTTAGATTTTCCACTGAGTCCGGTGATGAGCGTGCCAGTGGTGAGTCCCATTACCGTGCCAGAAAAACCTCCGGTGAAAAAACGAAATTCAAAGGCCAAGCGTTCCACCGATTGACAAGAGTCACTCTAGCTTTCACCGTAATCTCATGATTTCTAACATCCAAAGTTCTCCGCTTGAAGCGGCCCATCTCGCACTCGGTGCACGCCTTGTTTCCTTCGCGGGCTGGAATATGCCCGTGCAATACACGTCGATCATCGACGAGCATACCGCCGTGCGGACTGCTTGCGGGATTTTTGATATTTCGCACATGGGACAGTTCGTCGTCAGCGGACCGATGGCCGCAACTTGGTTGAACAAAATTCTAACCAACGACATCGCCAAACTCAACATCGGCCAAGGGCAATACACGATCATGCTCAACGAAAATGGTGGCGTGATCGACGATATGATCGCCTATCGTTCCGGTGAAACAGAATTTTTCCTCGTGGTGAATGCCTCAATGATCGACGAGAATTTCGCATGGATGTCGGGCCAGTTAGACGACGGAGTTTCTCTCAATAATGACAGTCATCTCTGGGCTGGCATGGCCATTCAAGGACCAAGATCGGTCGAAATTTTCGCAACCGCTTTTCCTCACGAAACCTTACCCCCACGCAACGGAATCAAAACGATGGCTTGTGGCTCCGTGCTTTGCCGGACCGGTTACACGGGCGAGGATGGCTTCGAATGCTTCTCCCCCATCGTTGAAGGAATTTCTACTTGGGAAAAATTCATCGCTGCTGGGGCGAAACCTTGCGGCCTTGGCGCACGAGATTCACTTCGGTTAGAAATGTGCTATCCTCTCAATGGCAACGACCTATCCCCCGAACGCACCCCGATAGAAGCAGGTCTTGGATTTTTCTGCGCCATGGGAAAAGGTGACTTCATCGGCCGCGAGACGCTCGCTCGCCAAAAATCAGAAGGCTCGGAGTTGAAACTCGTCGCGATCAGTTATCTCGAAAAAGGACCGCCACCACGGGCGCACTATCCCGTCGTGACTGCCAATGCCGAGGTCATTGGCGAGCTTTCCAGCGGCGTGCTCTCGCCCTCGCTCATGACTGGCATCGGCATGGCCTATCTCCCTGCCGAGTTTTCAGAAATCGGCACTCCTTTGCAAATCGAGGTTCGCGGTCGGTTTTTTCCCGCTGAAGTCGTGAAAAAGCCATTTTATAAGCCACAACATTGAGCCGAGAAACTCCATGAACTGAACGTGGGATACCGAATGCGGACAATCAACAGCGCACGGTGTCCAAGGGTAAGGGAATCGAGTGGATCGGTAAATGGATTCCATAAACACGGTGACTCGAAACGGCGGATTTAGGCGGTTCTGCTGCCGCGCGGCAAGTAATCAGAGAAAATCCGAATTTAGGGTGTTCAAGTTACCCTAAACAGGAAAATGGGTTTAGCCGCAAAAAGGCACAAGATTCACAAAAAGAAAGAGTTTGAGAGATTGCACTCGTCAGCGTGACTCACCTCAAAAGTGAAGCCGAAAATCAATAAATCCATTTCTATAACTCTCTAGAAATCTGTG
>JANORE010000101.1:0-1881 GCA_031415155.1 Akkermansiaceae bacterium
CGATGGAGATCCGCCGTGACGGAGAGATCAAAGTCTTCCCGGCAGATTCTAAGACCGTGGATGCCATTTACCACTATCCACATCTGGCTCATGCGAATCTGGAACCACAGAATTGCACGGCTGTTTTCAAAGACGGAAAACTCGAAATGTGGGTCCCCTCTCAAAGCCCCGGTGGTGGCTTGAATGCGGTGACCCAAACGTTAAAAATCCCCAGAGATACCATCAAGATCAACGTCACCCGCATCGGTGGCGGCTTTGGCCGTCGGCTGATGAATGACTATATGGTCGAGTGCGCGGTCATCGCCCACAGGCTCAATGGCCCCCCCGTGAAAGTGACGTGGGACCGCCAGCAGGATTTCCAGCACGACTTCTACCGTGCCGGCGGCTGGCACCACCTCCGTGGGCGGGTAGATGAGGCCGGAAAAATTGAGGCTTGGGCCAATCATTTCGTGACCTTCGGGCTCAACAACGAGGAAAAACCCGGGATGGCGGCGGACTTGGGTAAAGGCGAACTGCCAGCGGGTTTCATTCCCAACTATCTTTTGGAACGCACTATTTTGCCGACGAACATGCCCTTCGGCTTTTGGCGCGCACCGGGATCCTGTGCCATCGCCTGGGTCTACCAAAGCTTCATCGATGAGTTGGCGCATGCGGCAAAACAAGATCCGCTCAAGTTCCGGCTGGATTTACTCGCCGAGGAGGTGAAGCCCGCTAACCCTAAAAAACCTAACAAAAACCGCGGCGGAGGCTACGACAGAGCACGCATGAGAAAGGTTCTCGAACTCGCCGCTGAGAAAGCAGACTGGGGTCGCAAAATGCCCGCAGGTAGCGGCCAAGGAATCGCATTTCACTACAGCCACTCTGGCTACGTCGCGGTGGTGGCGGAGGTCACCGTGGATGCCAAGGGAGCCCTGAAGGTGGACCGACTCGTCGCCGGAGTGGACGTCGGCCCGATCCTCAATCTAAGCGGTGCGGAAAATCAGGTAGAAGGCTCGATGCTGGATGGTCTGAGCGCAGCATGGTTCCAAGAAGTATTGCTGAGTGAAGGCAGTGTTAAAAACATCGGTTTCGACCAATATCCCATGCTACGGATGGCGCAAGCACCGAAGGTGGAAGCGCACTTCCTTCAGTCGGACTCGCCACCCACCGGACTCGGGGAACCCGCGCTGCCACCCACCGCCCCCGCCGTCTGCAACGCAATCTTCGCCGCCACTGGCAAACGGGTGAGAAATCTGCCATTCCTGAAAGAAAAGCTCAGCCGAGCATGAAGGAAATGCCATGAGTGACTGGCCTCACCTTCTTAATTTCGCACGACGGCACACCGGGCAACCCATGGCACTCGCCTCCCTCGTGGCTCACGAGGGATCGAGCTACCGGCAGCCCGGTGCGCGAATGCTAGTCGCCACTGACGGATCATTTTCCGGCTCCTTGAGCGGCGGCTGCCTGGAGGAAAGCATCGCCCAAGTCGCGAGACGAGTCATCACGAGCGGACGCGCGGAGACCCTGCACATCGACACCCGTCCGCACTTCGGCTGTCCGGGAAAGCTACGGGTATTCGTTGAGCCTTGGTCGAGAAACTTGGTGGATGAGGTGTTCGGCAGGGTGGCCCAGCGGCGAGAATTCCACCTTGCCACTTTTTTCGAGGGCGCAGGGACACGTGTTTTCCGGGAGGACGAAGAGGATCCGAACCAAAGTGGCGTATTGATCGAAAAAGTCAGTCCCCGCCTGCGGCTGATCGTCATCGGCTGGACCACTGACAGCGACCCCTTGCTCCAGATGGCCTCGCTGTTAGGTTGGGAGTTGCACCGGGTTTCAAGATCTACCATGGCGGCAGTCGCCAACGAAACGGTGACCGTCTGCGAGGCTGCGGAATTGGTGGAT
>JANORE010000102.1:0-3936 GCA_031415155.1 Akkermansiaceae bacterium
TAAATCCCCATCACTCGAAAAACTCTTGCTGGAATGGCCTGGGCCATTGGATTTTACAACGCCCTGGAACATTGAAACATCGTTGCGAAAGCGTGCCGCGGCCTTGGCTGGTCTCTAGCAGTAAGTTGATAAAATGTCTGATCGCTTGGGCCTTCGGCTTTTCCGCCTGCGTCCAGAAGGCGTCTAAGTCACCCGCGAAGGTGAGATGCTTTAAGTGATAGACCGCAGTCCCCAGCGTGATGACTGGAACTTGGTGAATCAGCCCAGATATACCGACGGAACTATTGATATTTACCAAACCCAGTGAGTTCTCTAACAAGGTCGGGAGATGCACTCGGTCCACATAGAGTATGCGTCCGCCACCGAGGCGATGGTCATGTCCAGCGATGAAATCGGTATAGTCTTTATAACCTCGGTCCATCGGATGCACCTTAAATACTAACTTCGTTTCCGGCGGCGCATACTTGCCAAACGACGTGACGACTTGATCGATGAACTCTTCGATCGACTTGAAATCCGAACACTGAGTAATCTGTGTGTCACTATGGACTTGCAACGGCACCGCATAGTAATTTCCTGAGAGTTCTCCAGCGAAAAATGGATCGAACTCCTTATCTCGGCTACGTTCCAAAGTCCGCCATAGATGGATCACCCCATGTTTAAAATGACGGATGAGTCCCATATCACGTTGATCGACGAAGTGAGGAAATAGCGGCGAAGTGATTCTGCTAATCAAGAAATTCGTGCAAAATGAAATCAGCTTTCTGGAGGTGCTTACTTGGCAAAGTGCCGGTGGCATTTCCGCGACTGTAGGAGATTTTCCACCCGAGATCAGTTTGCTCCACTCATGCGACATCTTCTCGAATGGCGGTGATTTTTTACTAAACACCGTCACACAATTCGGGCGAATCAAGCCGAGCTCGAAGACATAACATCCTAGATCTAACTCATCTACTAAATTCCAAGCCACTTGGTTATAGGGGCGGTAATGATTATAGAGAAAAACGGTATCATACCCTTCGGCTTGTATCAGCTCGCGCAACCAAGATTCAAACTCTGCCAGCGGTTCACGGAACCAATGCGTGCGGAAGCCGCGCCATTGATAAATGAGATCTGGCGCACAGAATATCACCTTTCCCACTTCATGCCCGGCATCCTTGAGATCCAGTGCTAACAATGACATGCCTGCTTCCCAGTCTCCTTGGACGATGAGAATTTTACGCTTGGGTTTCGGTTCTGAGGCGTCATTCCCAGTCGTGCTGTCATCTAACGAAAGAGGTGACACAGCACGTAATTCATCGGCATCTTCATGAAGCCGGAAAGCATGAATGGGAAGAGTGGATGGCATGGTTAGTAGTCCGTCAAAGCATGGGGTTTTAAATATTTCAAATTCGTCTGATTATCATTTGGAGTGAGAAATTTGCGGAAGTTAGGAATTTTGAAGCGTAGATTTTAGAGATTTCGCGTCAACCTTGAAATGGCGTTTTCAGGCAGAACCTTGCGAGATTCGACCTCTTTTCATTTCCACAAGATATTGAAAGCGGCTCCCCAATCGGGATGCAAGCTCTGAGGCCGTGGATCACTCCGCCTCTTTTACTTGGCTAAAAACCCATAGGCTGAAGATACTCACGATGATCGCTAACCAACCGAGCTGATCGAAATGGAGTAACTTCCCATTCGCGCCTTCTACGACGATGTGACTTCCTAACATCGCCGTCATTCCCGAAGCGAGATCTCGTGAACATGCCACCAAGCTCATATAGGCACCACGCATGGAAGAGGGAACCGCCATGGAAACCGTCGCTTGGCCTGGCACAAATCGACCACTTGCAAAGGTGAAGAATAATCCTGCGAGAATGAGTATTTGCCAGACAGGTAGTGGACCACTTGACGTCAGCAGGCGGATCACGATGCAGGCTCCAGCGATCAAGAATCCATAGACTCTGAACTTGCCGTGACGGTCTGCGAGTTTCCCGATGAGGGGGCCAGTGATGATGGTGACTAGGCCACCTGTTAGATAAACGAGAAAAAAGCTTTTTTAGGGAAGTCCCACATTTCCCACCAAATACGGTGCGAGATAAGGAATGATGGTAAAAAGCCCAAGAACCATGACCGTCATGAGTGCTAGGCCGCGCCATGCATTTAAATTTCCAAGAAGCTCGAGGAAATCTTTACCAGACTGGATCTTACCTTCCACGAGATGGCTTCTTACAGGCGGCAAGATATAGAAAATGCGGACCCATACGATCATTGAGATCCCCGCAATCACGAGGAATGGCCCTTCCCATTTCCATGACTGTGCAACTTTTAATCCGAAGGGAACTCCCAGCGCCGCAGCTGCGGAGAAGGCGGTCATGATGATGCCCATGCCACGCGCTCGCCGTTCTGGCGGCACGACATCGGCGACGATCGCCATGATCGTGGCACCGCTGATCCCGCCAAATGCACCGCAGATGGCTCGCGCCCCTAATAAGGTAGAATAGCTGTTGGCCAGACCGCAGGCGAGTGTGCCAAGAGCAAATCCCGCATAGCAGTAGAGTAATAATTTCCGGCGATCAAATCGATCGGTGAAAGGCGCAGCAGCTAGGCCGACGATCCCTGCGGTGAGCGCGAAGGAGGAAATTAATGAGCCGAACTGTTGGGCATTGATGTTCAGCTCACGCATCAGTTGCGGCCCCAGCGGCAACATGATCATGAAATCCATGATGTGAGTGAACTGCACAGCGGCAAGCAAGAGAAGGAGATGCCTCTCGGAAATTTCTGTTTTTTGAGGCTCCATGTTGATTTCTTGAAGTATACAGGGTGCCGAGTATCCGCATTTTGAGGTAATTGGAAACACGTTTCATTGGTCGCCGGAAAACGTGCCTCGGCGGCGGCGTGGAGGAAGATCGGCGTTTCGAGTTGTCGTCAGAAAAAATCTAACCGTCAGCAATGGCGACGACATGAAATGGATCATCTAACCATCGCTTAAACACGGCTCGGTCGCCTGTCTTAACATGGCAAAATGAGGCAATCGACTTGTGGAACATCCCTTGCCGAATCATTCTGGAATAAAGGTTACTGCTTTTTACCTTGGATCTTTGGCAACTATTCAGGTGCTGTGAATTGAAGATTCCATAAACCGCAGATGGACGTTAAGAACGCAGATAGGAAGAGATGAAGAGATTTTTTAATGCGTGATCTCAGAATCAATTCCTTCTTCCATCTGCGTGTATCTGAGTCCATCTGCGGTTTAATCTCTGAAATTTTTGATGGATGATACCTGAATAGTTACGATCTTTGATCTACAATCTCTGGTCGCTTGAACGATGTCGGACGCTTGGAGGAGGGCGGAAACGATGACCACTCGCTCGGCTCCGGCGGCGAGGACGCGGGGCAATGTTTCTGCGGTGATACCACCGATGCAGAAGGCGGGGATCTTAGAACCGACATCACGCTGCATTTCGGCGATGTCTTGCAGGCCGATTCCGGGGCGACCAGCCTTGGTGGGTGTGGGGAAAAGTGGGCCGAAGCCGATGTAGTCGAAGCCTTCCACGAGGGCCGCACGAGCTTGGTCGAGGGAATGAGTGGAACGGCCAATGATTTTTTCGGGGCCAATGATTTTCCGGGCTTCTGAGAGTGGGCCATCGTCTTGGCCGATGTGGACGCCATCGGCGTCGATTTCTGCGGCGAGAGCTGGAAAATCATTGAGGATCAAGGGAATTCCGGCAGCACGACAAAGTGGGAGAAGCTTTGCCGCGACTCGGCGGATGGAGGCGAGGTCATGATTTTTCGCACGAAGTTGGAGGATGTCAGCACCGCCTTGGAGCAGGGAAATGGTGACGACTTCTGCGGTTTCCTCGGAGACATAGCCGAGGTCTAGGATGCCGTAGAGGAGTGCGGGATTGGGAAAATTTTTAGCCACAGATTGAAGAGTGGGATGGATCAGGCAATTTC
>JANORE010000103.1:0-3145 GCA_031415155.1 Akkermansiaceae bacterium
AAACGACCATCCGCTCGAAGGGGTCATTATCCTTCACGATCTTCTTCATTTCCTCCTCGATGCGGGGGAAATCCTCCGGCGAGATCCGGTGAGCCAGATCCATGTCGTAGTAAAATCCATTTTCCACCGGTGGCCCGGCAGCAAGCTGGACATCTGGCCAGATCCGGCAAATGGCGGTGGCGAGGACGTGGGCACAAGAATGGCGGAGCCGCTCGATGTCTGACATCTGGTGGCGTTCATCGAGAGTTTTGCGTTCGGACATGGGAAAAAGTGGCTGGTTGAGAGTGACTGAGGGCGGGAAAGTAAAAGGACATGCGGAACCCACAAAGTCCAAAATGGGGAAATTGTCCGAAAAATCGCCCTCGAATCATTTCAGGAGCAACCGGAAATTTTCTGAGGTGCTCTGGTGTCCAAAAAGAAGATACCGAAGCGTCTCTCGCTGGCCAATGTGGACGGAGAACAGCAGGTCGGAATTGCCTAAATTCCATCTCCAACCAAAGCCAGCACCGCCTCGGTAGCCGCTGGATCAGGCTTTCACCAAGGTCATGACGCATTCCAGATGCCGCGTGTGGGGAAACAAATCGAAGGGCTGGACGTCTTCTAACTGGTAGCCGCCTTCGCTGAGTTGTTTGAGATCGCGCACCTGAGTGGCGGGATCACAAGAAACATAAACGACACGGGCGGGAGAAAATTTCACGAGTTGCTCGATGAATTCCGGAGTGCAGCCCTTGCGCGGAGGATCGATGACAACGGCGGTTTCCGATGCCGGGAAACTGATTTGATCGAAGATCGCTTCCGCCGATGCGGTGAGAAATTTCGCGTTGGTGATGTGGTTGGCAGCCGCATTTTTCCGGGCCCATTCGCAGGAAGTTTCAGAAACCTCGACGCCAGCGACTTGCTCGAATTTTTTTGCAAGCGTCAGAGAAAATAATCCCGAGCCACAGTAGGCATCGACCAAGAATTTCGCGCCACCCGCGGCCGCTTGTTGAGCGACGTAGCCCGTGAACGCTGGCAGAATGAAGGGATTGTTCTGGAAAAAATCGCCAGCGAGAAACTGGAACACCAGATCGCCAACTCGCTCGGTGGCGACGGCCTTGAAGTCCGTTTCCACCCGATCTTCGGTGGCTCGCAGCAGGACGGTGGCACCGCGTTTGAAGCTACTGGCCCGTGCACGAAGCCCGTCGCGGATCGCCGGGAGTTCGCGATTGATCGTATCCATCGCGATTGGACATTGTGGGACGTCGATGAGCGTGGAGCGCCGGCCAAAGGCGAGAAAGCCAATCGGCCCAAGGTCGCCGTCCTTCGCCTTTTCGAAATGCGGGGTGATTTTCGAGCGGTAATTCCACGTCTGCGCGGACGAGAGGCAATCGTTCACGGGAAAAGTGATGGCCGCCATGTGTTTCATGAGTTCCCCGACTTGGCGGGTCTTCCACGCGAGCTGTTGATCGTAGGAAAGGTGCTGATATTGGCAGCCGCCGCACTCGCCGAAAAGGGGACATCCCGGCTCAATCCGATCCGGTGATCGAGTGACGACTTCGATGAGATCCGCGTGCGAACAATTTTTATCATTTCGGAAAACCCGTGCTTTCACTCTTTCACCCGGCAGGGAAAACGGCACGAAGACGACCCAGCCATCGATGCGGCCCACGCCAGAACCGAGATTGGTGAGGGCGTCGATGGTGATTTCGATTTCCTGATGATATTCGAAGGGCGTTGGAACAAATTTTTTCGGCGGACGCGGTGACATGGCAGGCGCGAGAATTAAAATTTCCCGCCGATCTAGCAACCCAATTGGAGCGTTGAATCTGATTGGCCACTTTTGGGTCTTCGCACCGATTGACAGAAGCGAGTGGACCACGTTTGCTGACTGCGATGTCGTCTGAATCTCAGCAGGACTTTGCTCTCGCCTTCCTCAGTATCCTTTTCGAAGGCATACCGTTCATTCTGCTCGGCACGCTAATCAGCGGATTCATCGATATTTATTTGCCCGCAGGCATGATGGATCGGTTTTTGCCGAAAAATAAGTTCTTCGCGGTCTTGATGGCTGGCTTGCTGGGTGCGGTATTCCCGGTTTGCGAATGCGCGGTCGTCCCGGTGATCCGGCGCTTGGTGAAAAAGGGCCTACCCGTTTCCTGCGCGCTGACATATATGTTGGCCGCGCCGATTGTGAATCCGATCACCGCGCTGAGCACTTGGAAAGCGTTTCAAGGTCAGGATGCGGCGATGATGACAGGCTCGCGGATGATGCTAGGATTTTTGATCGCTGTGGCGGTGGGACTTATTGTTTCCAAAATTCCCATCGGCTGGGTGCTCAAGCCGAAGCTGGTGGAGAGCTTGAAAAATGACGCGGCTGCGGACACGCATCATCACCATGATCATGCTCACGACCATTCTTGCTGTGGCCATGATCACGGCGGTCACGAGCATCATCACGAGCATCCCGCCGATGGAAATCGGCTGGTGGCAGCATTCCGCTCGACGCTCAAAGACTTCGTGGATGTGGCGGTCTACTTCGCCATCGGCGTTTCCATCACCGCACTCTTTAATACAGGCATCGCGCCCGGAGCACAGTGGCTCGATGGCCTTGCGCAAAATCCGGTCGGCGCTCCGGCGGCCTTGATGCTGCTCGCCTTCGTCCTCAGCTTGTGCAGCACGTCGGACGCATTTGTCGCGGCGACTTTGGATAAATTTTCGTGGGGGGCGAAACTGGCATTCCTCACCTTTGGCCCGATGATGGATATGAAATTGGTCTTCCTCTACCAGACAGTATTGAAAAAACGATTCATCGTCTTGCTGGCAATCGGCCTATTTCTAGCGATCGGTGGGATTTCGATTTTCTGGCAACAACTCATTTTTCCCGTTAAATGAAACCGCAGACCAGGCGCATCTTATATTCCATCGCGGTGCTCATTTGGAGCGCGGTGCTGCTCTATTTCTACAGCAGCGGGCGCATTAATAAATACCTCGCCACGGATTTCCGGCCTGTCGCATTTGTCGGTGGTCTCGGCCTAGCCGTGCTCGGGCTTTTTAATTTATTCACTGCCGGACAAAAGGCGGATTGTGGTCACGATCATAGCGATGAGGAAGATCCGCACGATCACGAAAGCTCGGAGATGCATCCGTTCACGGCGGTTTTACTCATGCT
>JANORE010000104.1:0-4337 GCA_031415155.1 Akkermansiaceae bacterium
GAACCGTATTGCAGCATGTTCACCGATCCGAACTACACCGGGCCTAATAAAAATGGGGTAGACTTCGACATCGACTCTTTCATCGGCGGCACTGACCTCGAATCCAAGTGGAAGGCACTACCGCTCAAGGAAGTGAAACAAATCAGCGCTCTCTACGATGGCTGCACTCGCCAATTCGACGACTGCGTCGGCAAAATCTTAGCCTCTCTCAAAAATAACGGCCTCTCAGAAAATACCATCGTCATCATCACTTCCGATCATGGCGATGACCATTACGAGCCGGGCGTCACTCTCGGTCACGGCCTCACTTTCAATGGCGGACTGCAAGCAAACCACGTGCCGATGATCGTGCATGTTCCCGGCACCAAGCCTCGAGTGATCCCTGAAACGGTCCGCCTCATCGACGTGATTCCTTCTCTAGCAGATTTAGTCGGTCAGGAAAAATCCACCACTTGGCAGGGGCTAAGTTTCGCGAATTGGATTCATCAAACGGAAACTCCCATTGACCGTCCCTTCTACGGCGAAACCGGTTTTCCCTTCATCCAGTTCAGCGTGAAAGGCGTCGAGCGACCGAAGCTGCCGCCGATGGATGAGCTCAACCGAATCGATCCGAGTTATAACTACCAATTTGTCCTCAAGGACGAATATATGGATCGGCTCATCGCGGCCAAACAACGTTGCTTAAAAACCCGTTACTGGAAATTGGTGTGTACCCCCACCTCGAAAGGAACCCGCCACTTCGGGCTATTTCAGATGGATCAAGATCCGCACGGCGAAACGGATGTTGCAGGCATCCGCCCTGAAATCCTTACTCCGATGAAGGCCGCTCTTGAACATTGGATGGACCAGAATATCGAGTCATCCATCGCCGAGATTTTTCCCGGTGGCGAACCTCGATGAAACCGCTGATTTGGATCATCACTCGTTTCCACAATTTTCCATCTTTCCGTTCTGCTGCTTGCTAGTCAGGGAAATCAATCGTTAATCTCTACCATCGTGAATGTCGGAATTATCGTAAACCCACACAAGTCTGGCTCACTGCCCACGCTTCATGCGCTCCGTGCGGCATTAACGGCCCAAGGTTGCTCGGTTTTGTTAGACCGAGAAACCGCAGCTCTTGCAGGCGAGACCGGTGGCGTTCCGGCGGCTGAATTTTCCAAGCATGTAGAAATCACCGCCGTGCTTGGTGGCGATGGCACGATGTTGCACGCCGTCTCTCGATTGGGCGATTTTGAAAAACCGGTGGCGGGAATTAACATTGGGACGCTTGGATTTCTCACCAGTTGCAAGGACGATGAGTTAGACCTGTTTGCTGAAGCCGTTGCGAAAAATCGTTTCACCACCAGCATCCGTACATTGTTAAATGCCACCGTTCATCGCCATGGAAAACCTCCCGAGTCTTTCATCGCCCTGAACGAGGTGACACTTGCTCGTGGCGACACCGGACGCCTCATCTCGCTCCGCGCACAGGTCAATGGAGCACTGCTCAATGATTACCGCGCCGATGGCTTGATCGTCGCCACTCCGACCGGCTCGACAGCTTACTCGCTTTCTGCGGGCGGCCCACTCATCTCACCGTGCGCCGGAGTCTTCGTCATTACCCCGATCTGCCCGCACAGTCTCAGCCAGCGGTCACTCGTTCTAGCAGATGACTCCATCATTGAGCTTTCGTCTGAAGATCGCGACGGCGCCCCCATGGTTTTTATTGTCGATGGCCGGGACAGTGTCCGCATTGAGCCGGGCGACCACATCGAAGTCAGAAAGGCGAGCCGATCCTTTCATCTGCTCCAGCTTGAAGGCGCCTCTTTCTATGGCGCGCTACGGCAAAAACTTCATTGGCAAGGAGTTTAACCACGATTGATTCACAATAGCTCTAGCATCGTGCGGATAGGGGAGGGGAGACCTTTTGAGAGTCCCGCGCCACTTCATTCTTGATCCAATATCCATCATCTCCTACCAGTCCATCACACTTCCTCGCCATCGCTTAATTTAGTCACTGCGTGGTCGGATTTCCGGGGCCAACTCAGTCTGCGTCGATGGCGAAACCAAGTCCGAACTCTCAACGAAATAGAACCGCAATGATTAAAAAATACCTACCACGCATCGCATCATTGATTGCATCGTTCTTTCTGACTCATCAGGTGCAGGCCGCCGATCCGCCAAGTCCATTTGGAGCGGTGCCTACTGAGCATCAGCTCGCTTGGCAGAGGATGGAGTATTATGGATTTGTTCACTTCGGCCTCAACACTTGGACCGACCGCGAATGGGGCTACGGCGATGAAGATCCAAAACTGTTCAATCCCTCATCCTTCGACGCAAGAGCCATTGTCCGGCATTTCAAGGACGCCGGAATGACTGGCGTGATCCTCACCGCCAAACATCACGATGGCTTCTGCCTGTGGCCGACCAAGACGACGCCTCACAACATCTCGAAGAGTCCATGGAAAAATGGCAAAGGCGATCTGATCAAAGAATTCGCCGACGCTTGCCAAGCGGAGAATTTCAAGCTGGGCATCTACGTCTCGCCATGGGACCGGAATCACGCCGAATACGCCCGTGAAGGATACGTGAATGTTTTTCATGAACAAATCCGCGAGGTGCTAACGAACTACGGACCGGTGTTTGAAATTTGGTTCGATGGTGCCAATGGCGGCGACGGATACTACGGCGGAGCCAAAGAAACCCGCAAGATTCCTGATGGATACTATCGGTTTCCAGAAGCGGTAAAAATGATCCGCCAGCTCCAGCCGAAATGCGTGATCTGGGCTGCTGGCGATGCTCGCTGGGGAGGATCGGAAGAAGGACATGTGGCCTATCCGCATTGGCACACGATGGATTCGAAACAAGGCGGCAACATTGCCTCGGGCGTGCGCCATGGCGACCAATGGATACCAGCCGAGGGCGACGTTTCCATTCGCAATGGCTGGTTCTGGCATGAATACGAGGATGGCGCCGTGAAAAGCCCGGGGAAATTGCTGAAAATCTGGTTCGACTCTGTCGGACGAGGCGCGAACCTCATCGTCAACGTGCCGCCCGACCGCGATGGTAAAATCCGCGAACCTGATGTGAAGTCATTGATGGGCTTCCTCGAGTTGCGCGATTCGCTTCAATCGAAAAACTTTGCAACGGCTGCCGCGACTCAAGGTAAGTCCCGTAGCGGGTTTCCCACAGCCAATCTCACTGACAATAATATCGAAAGCTACTGGACCACCGATGATGGCGAGCAGACACCCACTGCTGAGATCCGCTTGGCTGGTAAGTCCACGTTCGATGTCATTCGCCTGCGTGAGCAAATCCGACTCGGCCAACGGGTGGATGCATTTAAGATCGATGCTTGGATCGATGGCGATTGGAAGCAGATCCATGCCGGGAAAACCATCGGCAACCAAGTGCTGGCTCGCCTAGCCTCACCGGTCACCAGCGACCGCCTCCGCCTGCGGATCACTGAATCCGCGGCGGTTCCATACATTTCGGAATTCTCGCTGATGAAAATGCCAGCGACGGAAGAGTCCATGACCGACACGCGTCTTTCAAAGGCCAATGTGGCAAAGCTGAATTGGAAAATCATCGCCACGACCGCGAGTGATGGCGCGAGTGCTGCGAATGCCATCGACGGTGATCCCGACTCATTTTGGCACACCCATGGGATGAGTGGTGAACAGAATCCACCGCAAAGTTTTGATGTGGATTTTGGCCAGAATCTCCAAGTTTCCGCTTTCACCTACCTGCCTCGTCAGGACCACTGTGTCCACGGCATGACCGACAAGTATCGCTTTGAACTCAGCCAAGACGGAAGCAGTTGGACCCAAGTGGCGGAAGGGGAGTTTTCCAACATCCGCGCAAATCCCGCCGAGCAAATTGTTTCTCTGAAAAATCCGATGTCCGCACGCTATCTTCGGTTTACTGGGCTGCATGCGCTTGAAAAAAGCCACGTCAGCGCCGCTGAGATCGGAGTGATTTCCGCGCCCTAATGCTTGGGTTGTCCATTCAGGAAACATTGCGTCTGACTGGACGGAAACGCGGTCAAAAAATCTGCCTTCCATCGGGATCAGATCCGAGACTTTGGTGCTATAAATTTCAAATCATACCAGCATTACCTTAACACGCCTGAGAACCTACTCGTGGTCAGGTATTTAGAATTTGAAAAAATGTGAATCGGGATGGCGGCTCCATTCACTGAGTTTCGGGTTTACGGCACGGATTTCACTTCTACGGAGATGCTGTCGAGCATCAGGTCGCCGCCAGAACCCGAGTTGAACTGAAGCCGACGGTTGCTAAGATCCTGGATCGATGAGGCCCCGGATGTGGGATCGCCGCCGCGCCAAGTCGTTCGGGTG
>JANORE010000105.1:0-3608 GCA_031415155.1 Akkermansiaceae bacterium
GACTTCATCGTGGGTCCAGGAGCACTTGGAGACTATAACTACGATACGACCGCGCTTCTCGCAAGGATCGATGGCGTGCCGGAGCCGACGAGTGCATTACTCGGAGCTCTAGGAATCATCGCCACCGTCCTCCGCCGCAAGCGCTGAATTTACCGGGAAATTTAACTTAAACAACTCTCAGAAAAACTAACATTATTATGAAAACTACCATCATCTCTGCCTTCATCGTCACCACATTTATCACCTCGCTGCCAGCAGCCGTTATCAATTGGTTAGATATGTCACCCACCGCAGTCGGCTCATCGGTGCCTAGCAGCTCGACCACGATTTACACACTTCCGGGTGTGGGGCCGGTGACCATCACTTACAATGCCGCTCCCGCTCTTACGAATACCCGCCAGCAAGCCTCGTTTCTACAAACCGGAACGGTGGGCGCAGGTGCCTATACATGGTCCGCCTATGAGGGATTTGCCGCCATCCACCCAGGTGTCAATGGGCAGTTGATGTTGGCATGGGATATCACCTACACATTTCTTGCTGGACCCATCGCGGCGAACACCCTTTTTCTCGGAGTTTCCGGACTCGGGCAGACCACCAGCTTCGGCGGGTTGACCACCACGGTGGATGTGAGTCAAAACGGCTTTTCGCTGGGTGATTTTAATCCAGGGATGGGGTTCGGGCCGACCCTCTTCACCAATGCTCCAGGGAGCTTTCATCTTGAAAACTCGACGAATGGCGCGGGTGGTAGTGATCCATGGTGGAACACGGATCTGCAAGTCGTCCAGATCACAGATATGGTGAGTTCGCTCACCGTGAGAGTGAACCAGATCCGAGGCGACGGGATGCAGATCGGTCTTGGCGCGGTGATTCCAGAGCCAAGTACTGCCTTTCTAGTCACTGCCACGAGTTTGTTATTTTTGAGAAGAAAACGCTGATTGATATAGTTTTCAGAGAAAACGGCGGAGTTGCGAGTAAAGCGTATCTCCGCCGTTTCATTTTCCTCATCATCCTTCACCCGCAACCCGGTCATGGAACCACGCGACTTGATCCAGCACGCTTTTCCCGCTGTGATCATCGAGTAAGATCTGCATGGCAGAGTCCCCGGCGAAGAGCTGCTGCTGGAGTTCTTGCGTGAAAAATTCCGAACCCACGATAACCACCGCCTCGTGTTCCTCGCGTGTCCGTAAGTCGATGAAGCGCATTTCAGAGAGTTTATCCTTGGCCAAAGCTGGCTCCATCCACATCGCAGAATCATGCTCATGACTGGCCAGCAAGTGCTCTAACATTTCTTCCACTGGAATCTCCGAGCGCACACAAAGTTCGGCTATAGTTTCCTCATTCGAAAACGCGCAGCTCTGGCAACCGCCCAGATGATACTTGGCGAAAATCGCCCGTTTCGCGCCCGGTAATGTCTCGAGAATCACGCTCATCGGCGAGTCTTTGGATAGTTCGATCCCTTGCATGGCAGGAAACCTAGCAGCCGCCAATTTCTTCAGGAAAAACCACCATGCCAAAGGCCGGAGAGATTCCCGCAGACAAGAAAATCAGCAGCGTCAGGAAAATGGCGGTGAGAAAATTCCAAACAGGAAGCTTTTCTCAAATCAGTGACTGCAGGGGAAGACTGAAGACACCAAGATGAGGCAAATGAAAATCTTGTCTATTTCGTAAGATTTTAGTCTGCGGCATTGCTCCAGCGCCCAAAATCGCTGTATCCCTTTATTGCCGAGCCGCTCAGCGAAAAAAGCAGCGTCAGCAGCATGCAAATAAGCCTTGTCATACCATTAGTTCACATTCCCTCCCTTGTCGTAGTTCAAGGCTGAAAGAATGGCGTCACCAACTTCAGACAAGTGTGAGCTGTCACCCTCGCATTTCAGTGCCATTCCCATGACGTCGTCAAAGACGAGCCAGAGGTGAAGATCATGCTTGGTAAAGGAACCTACTCGGGCATCTGGGCCATCAACTCGTTGTGATTCAGTCCAGCCAAGCGTCTGTGTGAGAACTTTCGCGGCACGATCAAAATCGTCCCATTCTTCGAGTTCTAGAAGTGCGTGCTTTTTCATTATTGGCCAACTCCAAGTGCTTGGTTCACCGATGCGCGAGAGCGAGTAGAGCTTTCCAAAATACTTCGCCACATATCGTCACCAACCAGTCCCTTGTCCTGATACGCACGGCGAACTACATCTTGGATGGTCGGAATAGGATCTGTTTTGTAGAGCAATGCGCCACCGTCAGCCATAGCAGCACGAGCATCGATCTTTGCCGCATTTCGCAAATTAAATGCCTGCATCGCCTGCTCTCGCAGTGGCGCAGTCGTATTGATCTGGCCGGGGATCGCTTCGAGCGAATTTAGGTAGCCCTGTCGGACTGCTACATTATTTGCGGCAATAAATCCCGCAAATAAGAACATCGTCAGCAGGCATAACAAAAACCTGCTCATTCCGCGTCCTTGGGAAGCATGGAGATCCGTAGATGATTTACCAGATTCGTCTCATGCCCAAA
Organism: Akkermansiaceae bacterium; assembly: GCA_031415155.1. Lineage (GTDB taxonomy): Bacteria > Verrucomicrobiota > Verrucomicrobiia > Verrucomicrobiales > Akkermansiaceae > Luteolibacter. The sequence goes on from JANORE010000105.1 coordinate 2,500, forward strand.
CGGCGTCTCTCCCAACTCATTTCCAGCCCAAGCTGGTGTCATTAAATGAACATGGCTCGAACCAGACTTGAGATGCTCAAGCTGTTTTGAGAGCAAAGTCAAACCATCTGAATCACAGAAGATTTCAACTTCAGTCATACCGTCACCCGCTTTCGCAGCGTCTCGTAGTTCAATCGTAATCATAGTTCAATTTCCAAATGGGTATTTCTTTTTATCTAGCGGACCATCGTATGTTCTGAGACGGTTTACATCTACATGCGGCGGCTCTCCAAAGCTGTTAGCCTCGTCGATATGATAGGAACGACCAGTCTGGGGATTCACATAACCACCTTTGCCATTGAGCGGATCAGGACCGCGAGGTTCAAATCCTTTGGTTGTGAACATTTCGTCAATTTGAGAAGCCGTCTTTCCTTTAAAGGGATTTCCAAGCCCCGTTCCTGTGTTCTTTGCGGCACCTGAACCGCTGCCAGCCCCCCTGGCTCCCAAACCAAGAGCCACGGCTTCAAGAGTGGCTACCGAACCCGAAAAAATACGTTCCTCAACAGGGAGAGATTGGCCGAGAGTTGAGTTTTGTAAACTTATACCATTTGTGGCTTCAAGAGTTCGCGTCGCAATGCTGTAGACCGGGTTGATCGTTTGGTGAACTGCTAGATAGCTATCCCCACCATTACCTCTGCGATTTGATACAAAACTGTCTACTAGCGATGCCCCCGACATCCAGCCCAGAGGGCTGTTAAGCAAGGCATTCCCTGCTCGTTGACCGAACCCACCACCACATGCACACAACCCGAACGGATCACTCAGTGAAATCGGATTACCATCTGCATACGCGAACCAGTTACTCCCGCCGCTGAAGCCAATCGGGTCGGCGTTCAGGAAGCGCATTAAATACGGGCTGTAGTATCTGGCGCGCATGTGGAGCAGGCCGTTTTTCTCGGTGATGACTCCGGCTTGGCCGTTGTAGCGGAAGGGCGTGGCCATGTCGCCTTCGGTGAAGGTGGTTAGGCCGTAGGCGGAATAGGACGAGCGACCAATGACTTTTCCGGCGTCGTCGGTGCGGGCGATGGTGCTGCCGACTTGGTCGAAATGATAGGTCTTGGTTTGGTTCG
>JANORE010000106.1:0-2975 GCA_031415155.1 Akkermansiaceae bacterium
CATTGAGTGTGAACGAAAGCTTTCCCAACTCAGAAGCTGTCAGCCGAACCGCGAAAACCCTGTCAGGATAGCTGGTCAATAATTCTCGGCGATATTCCACGCCTGCTTTCGTATAACGCACACGTCCGATCGCATGATCGAGCTCTAATTCTCGGCCATATCCTTGAATAGCATTGCTCCCGTGAGCCATGTTGAGGCGCAGTTCCATGAGGTTGGAAAACCCCACCCTGTCCCAGGCACTTGCATCTTTGGTATCGTCACTGACACATAAGCTTTTTTCCGAGAACTGCCAAAGCTCCTCCGCGATACCTCCGAAGAAACTAACGCCAAAGTGTCCATTTCCCAGGGGCAGTGATTGAGTCTCCCATCCGTTCAAGGTGAGTGGGGCTGGTTGGTCATAATGAAGACGATAGCGACCTGGGTTCTCGCCAATACTTGCGAAGGATGTATTTTCCTGTGCTAACAAGCTGGCCTTTTTCGTCACGCTGGTGAGGACAAGCTGGCTACCTACAAAACGAAATGTATTCGAAACATCGCCAGTCAAGACGGTCTCCGCCAAAAGATTTCCACCTTCATCGCGTAATACCAAACGCACCTCTTCCAAACGACTGCTGGCAGTATCTGTACGATTCCAAACGACAATTTCCTCAATACTACTCGGCTGAGGAAGCGTCAATTGCCACCAAGGAGCAGAGTCATTGGGGGCAGTGTGTGTAACGGAAGAGTTGAAATAATTCCCGTCGGTGTTGCCATCTATAGCCAATGCCGCTGGACCGTTGTATTCCATACTGGATTGCTGGGCTATTCCCGCCTGTGCAATATTGTTCCCACCCGATTTAACAATGACTTCGGCTACGGAAATTACAGCTCCTGCTTTCTCCAAACGAATGGTTTTGACATTTGGCAGGGTAGTGTGCTGAGCTATGAGGGGAGATGTTGGCAACAGCAGTGCCAAGATCCAAACATGGATGATTGTAAAATGGGAGTATTTGAAGTTCACTGTATGATGGAGGTGAAAATTTTTTTGTGTGGGCGCATATCAAATTGGTAATGCAGCAATACTAAAAATAACCACGAAGAGTTTCATAAGATGTTTGACAGTCAAAACCTTTTTAAGGGGAAGTGAAACTTCGTGTTACCTCAGCAATAGGGACACCGTGGTGCTAGCCATGGAAATGAGTGAAAAAAGCATCGAAGAATACACCGAAAAACGCTGCTAGACATCGCGCTCTTGTTTTCACTAAGTTTCAGTGTTTTTTTCGGATTCCCCAATACGCGATGAAGTCACTTATTTTTATGTTCGCTCTTGCGACTGTCGGCCTTGCGACGGTCAGCCTAGCTCAGAATGCCACTGTGCCATCGCGTCCTTTGGATGTTCTACTGACGGCGGAGAGTCTTTGGCAAATGACGACCACAAAGTTTGAGTAGGCGTTTCGCTCGGCTCGTTTTGATTGGCTGTCAGAGAAGAAGGACCAAGCGCGTTTTTTCGGCCCGGGCCTCAGTCTGTGGCAGGGCGGAATCAAGCTCAACGAGGCGATCATCGAGTTCTCCGCTGCTGGCCAAGCGGCGAAGATGAATTTCTCGATCTACAATCGTGGAGATTCCGAGGCACTCATCACGAGCTACGATGAATTTGAAGCCCGCGTCCATGAGTTGCGGGATGTCATTTCCAAGCAACTCGCCGTGGCCCCGACCGAGCGCGGGAAGGATAAAACCAGCGCCGTGGCTGCCGAGGGCTTTGTATGGACGAAGGCTACGGCGGCTTACCTGTTGGAATACAGCTATCAGCGGGAAATGAAGAGCCGTAAGGTTCCTTTCCGAGCTGAGTTCATCCGGCTGCGTGTGGCAAATGTCGCTGTTGGCGGCGGAATGACTGCCGCAGGTTCCACGGCTCCAGTCGGGCGCGGCAGCCTCGTGGCAAATGTGAAACGCGACGATGCGAGTGGCGATGTGGCGATTTCAAACGTGCCGATGGTGGATCAGGGACCGAAAGGCTACTGCGCGGTGGCCACGGCAGAGCGTGTCTTCAAATACTACGGCATCCCGGTGGATCAGCATGAGATGGCCCAAGTCGCGGATACCTCTGATGGCGCTGGCACCAGTCCAGACAAGATGTTCGCGGCCTTGAACAAGCTGGAGGGGCGCATGGGCGTCAGTGTCCGCATTATCGAAGACTGGGAGTATAAAAAATTCATGGACCGCGTGGATGACTACAACAAGGAGGCAAAGAAGGCGAATAAGCGCGAGATCGATGCCAGCGCGCAGGGCGGCGTCATCGACATCCAAGCCATCCAAAGCCAAATGGACGGCGAGATTCTCAAAATGGCTCGCACCGAGCGTGACCGAACCGGTTATTTGAAATTTCAACGCACCGTCGCCACGCTGATCGACCAAGGCATCCCGATCATGTGGAGCGTCTCACTTGGCCTGCTCCCAGAGAGCGGGATTCCACAGAAAAAAGGTGGTCACATGCGACTCATCATCGGCTACAACACCAAGACGGGCGAGGCACTCTACTCGGACTCATGGGGCGCAGAGCACGCGCTCAAACGGATGCCGCTGGCCAATGCCTACACGATGACGAACGGCCTTTACTATATGCAACCGAGATCGAAGTAGGGTGCCTATTTTTTAGTCTCCTCACGATTGCGCTCACGTTGTGACGCATCATTTCCACATAACCTGTGCCGCCTGCACCGTCGGCAATGAGTGGTTCGCCGAGGTGAATGCCAGTGTCATTGGTGAGTGTGGTGAGGATCTTCGGATTGGATTCCTTTTCCGGGAAAATCGCGGTGACTTGATTGGCTTTCAGGTCGGCCATTAAATCGGCGAGAGCCTTGGGTGATGGCATTTGCTCGCGGCTCAATCCTTGCACTGGGTGCGGAGTGAATCCCCAGTCTTTGCAGAAATAATGAAATGCCGCGTGGGCCGTCGCGAGGTGTCGTTGATCGCGCGGAATTTTCGCAATCTCGCGT
>JANORE010000107.1:0-8648 GCA_031415155.1 Akkermansiaceae bacterium
CTTTATCGACAGTCAAAGCAGAAAACAGCGCAACCACCGTGCTGACGAGCAGAAACCCAACAGAATCCAAACGCTTCTGGAGAATGCGTCGCGGCCAATAATTCGGTATAATGAACTTTAAATTATTTCGCTTTTTATTCCTGTTCTTTTGCTCTCAAGCAAGTGGTGCAGTCGTTGCTACTTATCGGGGCAACCTACCTGATGTATTTCGATTTGGTTCATTATCAGTTAGTGCGGACTTTGATGTAAACGCTGATGGCATTGCGGATTATCATTTTCTCCGCGATTCTGGATTTATTGCTGCGTTCCGATCATATGGTGAGAACCGCTTCATCAGCACTTTGGCCGATCCTCCAGATCTTGGTGGATATGTCGATCCTGTGAATGCGGGAAGCATCATCGGCTCCAATACCTCATCACTTCTCGGAAACTGGTATCGACACACGGACAATGGAGGTGGCGGCGGCTTTGGCCTCAACTTTGGTCCCAGAGCGATGCAGTATCAGAATGCTTATATCGGAGTAGAATTTAAAATCAATGGACTGACTCATTACGGCTGGATCCAATTTGAGGGATTTGGTCACCCGAGTGTTGTTTTTCCCGTGTATGACGAAGCTGGTAATATTGTTTTCTACGTGAATGCTCCCAGCAGCCAACTCGGTGGGCGGATCAATTCATGGGCTTACGAGACAGAACCCGGAAAACCCATCATCGCTGGGGCCGTGCCAGAGCCATCCTCATGGATTCTGGCGGGTGTGGCTACAACCTCCCTTCTGCTACTCCGCCGAAGAGAATGAATCCCACACCACGGTCGGACCCCGGTGGCATCCTGTCTATGGCGCGACACGCCGTGCTATTTCACCTGACGATACTCACCGTTTCTCCATCCGCGAACTTGGTGTGGATGACAGCACCGGATTTCAGCGAGGCGGCAGAAGTCATCACTTTCCCATCCTCGTTGAAAGTGATCGAAAAACCTCGCTGAAAGGCGGATTCCGGGCCGAGTGCTCGCAACAGTCCGCGCAGACTTCCTAGCCGTTCTGCCCGTTGATCCAAGGTATCTTGACTCGCTCGATCGATCCGTTGGCGCAGCGTTTTGATCAAATCCGTTCGACGCTCCAAGACTCTCGCCGGATGGTGCGTCCGATGTTGCAAGCGTGTTTCATGGAGGCGCAAAGTCAAAGTTTCAAGCGAGGTGCGAATCACTTGCGAAAGCTGGCTTCTTACGAAATCCAGCCGCATCACCGACTCCCGTAAAAGCCGCTCTCCATCCCGTTGTAAAACACCGCGTTTCACCGACTCGACCGCAAGCTGCGACCTCATCAATCGCTCCCGAGTGAGCCGAGTCATTCGGCGGCGGATTTGCGCCAATCTCGCTAACAGCTCAGCGCCATCGGCGACGGCTAGCTCAGCGGCGGCACTCGGAGTCGGTGCTCGTAAATCCGCGACAAAATCCGCGATGGTGAAGTCAATTTCATGACCCACGGCGGAAATGATCGGTATCGGACAGGCTGCCATCGCACGAGCCACCACCTCTTCGTTGAAATTCCACAAGTCTTCGATGGAGCCGCCACCGCGTCCCACGATGAGGACATCGCATCGCGGATACCCGAAGGCTTCAGGCCGCCCCATTTTCTCAATTGCCATCGCGATTTCAAGCTCAGCTCCTCGACCTTGGACGCGGACGGGAAATAGAATCGGTTGCACCCAAGGCGCACGGCGTCTGAGGACATTGAGGATATCTTGGAGCGCGGCACCAGTGGCAGAAGTGATGATGCCGATGGCTCTTGGAAATGGCGGAATCGGCTTTTTCTGGTCGGCATCGAACAATCCCTCGGCGTGTAATTTTCGCTTCAATGCCTCGAACTTCGCTTGCAAATCTCCCATGCCTGCACGCTCCGCTTTTTGGACGATGATTTGAAGCTGGCCACGTGCTTCATAGACACTGGCCTCTGCGAATACCCGGACCTTCGCCCCGTCTTCGAGTGCCTCTGCGCCTTGCCTTTTCCGTGCGCCGAACATGGCACACTGGATTTGTGCGCCATCGTCTTTCAATGAAAAATACCAGTGCCCACTGCCTTGTTTTTTTAAATTCGACACCTCGCCTTCTACCCAAACTTCGCCAACCTGAAGCTCTAACAAGTTCTTCATTCGTCGCAGCAACTGCGTCACGGAAAGCGCCTTTTCCTCTGCCGTCTGAGTTCGGGTAAATAAATCCACGGGCGGAATCTGTCCTGCCCAGCCCAGTTGTTCGAGTCAGAAAATGACTTGAATTGACACCGAGTTTGAAAGCCAGCCGGAGTGCTTCATGTTTTGTGAAAAACGTTGGGGTAATCGCAATGAGCGACGACATCATTTCCACAAATCTTCATGCGCACAGTATCGATCATGGTGGCTGCGAGAGAAAGACAAGGCACACACCTCCGCTTTTTTCATAATTTAGTGCTTGAACGTTTCACCGCCAGAGTTACCGATTTGAATTCCGAAAATAGATAGAACATTCTCTCAAAGAGCATCGTAAAGAGAACCTCGACATTTCACATTCATGATTAAAAAAATACTCAACATAGCGTTGCTTCTCGCTGTTCCCGCAGTGCTGGCACAAGCTGGCAAGGTGCCCGGCGACGAATTTTTCAAGGTGGAAACCTTAGCGGAGGGTCTCGTCGATGCGATGGAGATCGCCGTATTACCAACGGGAGATGTCTTCATTGCGGAGCGCACTGGGGCACTCAAGTGGTATTCGCCTTCCAAGGGCAAGGTGGAGGTGGTCAAGCAATTCGACGTTTCCATCAAGAAAGATGGCAACTCGCGGGAAACGGGTTTGTTGGGGGTGACTGCCGACCCCAGTTTCATGAAGACGGGGTGGGTCTATGTCTACTACTCGCCCATCAAGCCGGAGGAGCATCGGCTTTCCCGGTTTACCTTCAAGGCGGGAACGCTAAGTGATGAAAAAATCCTGCTGCGGACGGAGCAGTCCCGCAACGAAGGAGTCTGCCACGAAGGGGGGTCATTGGCATTCGACGGCCAAGGAAATCTCTTTATTTCCCTAGGTGATAATTCCAATCCCTTTAAGTCGGATGGGTATCCTCCACTGGATGAGCGGCCCGGTAATGAACATATCAATTCACAGAGAACATCCGGGAATAGTAATGATCTCCGGGGTAAAGTTCTCCGGATCCGACCGACCGCTGCTGGCGGCTATGAAATCCCGAATGGCAATCTTTTTCCCAAGGGCACTCCCCAGACACGTCCGGAAATCTTTGCGATGGGCTGCCGGAATCCGTGGCGTATCGGCGTAGATCGGCGGACAAATACGGTTTACTGGGGGGATGTCGGGCCAGACGCTCGAGAAGAGAGTGACCGAGGCCCCAAGGGCTATTGTGAAATCAACCAAGCGAGCACTGCCGGCTACTATGGCTGGCCCTATTTCGTCGCGGACAATAAGCCATACCATGCCTATGACTTTGAAACGAAAAAAATCGGAGAGAGCTTTGTGGCGGAGAGTCCTGAGAACCACTCTCGGTTGAACACGGGCTTAAAAAAGCTTCCATCCGCCCGCAAACCGCTTTGGTTTGAAAATCGCTCCTGCTATTGTGCTGGACCCGTCTATCACTTCGACGACCACGACAGCGTGCCTCGTAAATTGCCGAAGGAATTGGATAATTGCCTGATCACTTACAATTGGAATAATGGTCAAATGCAGCTTACCAAGCTCGATCAAGCAGGGAAAATGGAATGGAAGGAAAACTGGCTTCATAGCAAAAAATTTATCCATCCCTCGGATGTTGAAGTGGGCTCAGACGGAGCCATGTATGTGCTGGAGTATGGTTCTCTTTGGTATGATGGCACCGATGGAAAACTCAAGAAAGTGACCTACTCAGACAGCGGGAAAGAAGTTGTAGTCGATGAAGGTCCAGACCCGAGGTTGGCAGGGATGGATATGAAACATACCGGGACCATTCTGATTTCAAAAGCGATCTGTCTTTCCTGTCATCAGGCCCAAGTGAAATCCGTAGGTCCAAGCCTGCTGGAAGTCGCTAACCGTTATCGCGATAAAAGCGGGGCAGCAGAAGTCCTGACTCAGAAAATCTTAAAAGGCGGCGCAGGTGTTTGGGGCCAAGTCCCGATGCCTCCCCATCCACAATTTAACGAGGAACAAGTAAGTCAAATGGTGGATTCGATTCTCTCGATGACTCCTGGCGGCCACAAAGAGTAGTCGTTTTTTAGATCAGCACGAGATATGTATGCTTTTCCACGCATCAAGATTGGTGGAAAAGGGTCTGAAAGTGCTGACATCATCGTCGGCTCTAAGTCCCAGAAAGCCAACGCAGACGTTGGCTTTCTCGGCAGTATGTATGATTATGCTTTCTGATAGACCTCCGCTCCTGCTTCGATGAACTCGCGGCTCTTTTCTTCCATGCCTTTCTGGATGACTTCTTCCTCTGAGATCGCTTGCTCGGCGGCGTATTGGCGGACGTCTTCGCTGATTTTCATCGAGCAGAAATGCGGGCCACACATCGAGCAGAAGTGAGCAGTTTTCGCCCCGTCTTGCGGGAGTGTCTCGTCGTGATAGAGGCGGGCGGTGATGGGATCGAGGCCGAGGTTGAATTGGTCTTCCCAGCGGAACTCGAAGCGGGCTTTTGAAAGCGCATTATCGCGGTATTGCGCGCCGGGATGGCCTTTCGCGAGATCCGCCGCGTGGGCCGCGAGCTTGTAGGTGATGACGCCGACTTTCACGTCGTCTTTATTCGGCAGGCCGAGATGCTCCTTGGGCGTGACGTAGCAAAGCATGGCGCATCCATACCAGCCGATCATGGCCGCGCCGATGCCGCTGGTGATGTGGTCGTAGCCCGGCGCGATGTCTGTGGTTAAAGGCCCGAGCGTGTAGAATGGAGCTTCGTGGCACCACTCGAGTTGCTTAGCCATATTTTCCTCGATCATGTGCATCGGGACGTGGCCGGGGCCTTCGTTCATGACTTGGCAGCCCTTCGCCCAAGCCCGGGTGGTAAGTTCGCCTTGCACTTGGAGTTCACCGAATTGTGCTTGGTCATTTGCATCCGCAATCGAACCAGGACGGAGGCCATCGCCGATGGAAAAACTGACGTCGTAGGCGGCGCAGATGTCGCAAATTTCATCCCAATGCGTGTAGAGGAAATTTTCCTTGTGATGCGAGAGGCACCACTTGGCCATGATCGAGCCACCGCGTGAAACGATGCCAGTCATGCGGCTGGCCGTCATCGGCACGAAGCGTAGCAAGACACCGGCGTGGATCGTGAAATAATCGACGCCTTGCTCGGCCTGCTCGATGAGCGTGTCGCGGTAGAGTTCCCAAGTGAGATCCTCGGCCTTGCCATTCACTTTTTCGAGTGCCTGATAGATCGGCACGGTGCCGATGGGGACGGGGGAATTCCGTAAAATCCACTCGCGGGTGGCGTGGATATTTTTTCCGGTGGAAAGATCCATCACCGTGTCTGCGCCCCACTTGGTGGACCAACGCATTTTCTCAACCTCTTCCTCAATGGACGAGGCGACGGCACTGTTGCCGATGTTGGCGTTGATTTTCACGAGGAAATTCCGGCCAATGATCATCGGCTCGCACTCGGGATGATTGATGTTCAGCGGGATGATTGCGCGGCCAGCGGCGACTTCTGAGCGGACGAATTCCGGGGTGATTTCGGCGGGGATGCGCTGCGGAAAGCGCTGGAAAATGCCGGGTGTGTAGGGGCTGGTGGGATTCTGGGTGGAGCCGGGGTGCTGCTTATCGAGGTGGTTCCGGACGATGTCATCGGTCATGTCTGCGATTTTCGCACGGCGCATGTTTTCACGGATGGCGACGAATTCCATCTCGGCAGTGATGATGCCTTGGTCTGCGTATTGTTTCTGGGTGACAGGTTTCCCGGTGGCACGCAGCGGGCGGCGGCGGTCTGCGGTGAGGCCGGGAAATTCGACAAAGCGATTCGCTCGCTCGGACTTGGAAGCAAACTCGGCGTGCTTCTCGGTGAGGTAGCCATTGTCCTGCGGCTGGACCTCGCGGCCCGAGTATTCTTCCACGTCTTTGCGGGCGAGAATCCATTCGCGGCGGAGTGCGGGCAGACCTTGCTCGGAGGTTCCTGTGAATGCCGGATCACCCCACGGGCCGCTACAATCATAGACGCGGACCGCTTCGTTTTTCTCGATCCGACCGTTGAAGGACTTCGTATCTGAGAGAGCAATTTCTCGCATCGGCACGCGGATCTGCGGGTGGAGCTGGCCCTCGACGTAGACGCGGGTGGAAGCAGGGAGAGGAGCGAGCGAGGCATCGTGAGATTCGGCTGCGCCGGTAGTTTCGTCGGTAGAGATCATGGCAGTGGATAGTTGGTGAAAATCAAAAGGCCGTGCGGATGAGGCACGGCCGGGAAATGGAAACTGCTGGCGGTTTCGACTTCCTACGGCGGCATCACCCGCGTCAGGTTCGGAGGGTTTTTCCCGCGCGTCGGAAAATCTCGGCCTCTCGTTTCGCGAAGCGCCCCTGTCGTGGCGGGAAATATGGCGAGGGCGACTTCCACTGCCAAGTGAGAAATTCGAATGGTATTTGAGCTGGATCTACCCGGCGATACTGCCGCGCATGATGATTTGTGGTAAATGACTGGAGTGTCTAAAGAGTTTAGGCACCGCGAATCTGGCGAATCTTGCGAATTATTTAGAATCAAGAGACCCAAAACTGGCGGCTCCAACATTCATCGTCTCCAAGATTCGTTGGATTCGCGGTGCCAGCCACTTTTCGGCATGAGCATTTCCATAAATCCTCATGCGCTGCAGTATCACCCACCGATCTGCCGCGCCGCTTGCAGGGTATTTTTCATGAGCATGGCGATGGTCATCGGGCCGACACCGCCGGGAACAGGCGTGATGGCGGAGCAGCGCGGTGCGACTTCTTCGTAGGCGACATCTCCCACGAGGCGGAAGCCGGATTTCTTGCACGCATCTGAAATGCGGTTGATTCCCACATCGATGACGACGGCGCCGGGCTTGACCCAGTCTGCTTTGACCATTTCCGGGCGACCGACGGCGGCGATGAGGATGTCTGCACGGCGGCAGATGGCGGGCAAATCCTTGGACCGGGAGTGGGCGATGGTCACGGTGGCATTTGAGTTTTTACCCACGAGTAAGAGTGCCATTGGCTTGCCGACAATCATGCTACGTCCGATGACGACGGCTTCTGCGCCATTCGTGTCGATCCCAGAAACTTCGAGTAATTTCATACAACCCGCTGGCGTGCAGGGAACGAAGCCGGAAGGATCTTCGAGGACGAGCTTGGCGACGTTTTCCGGGTGGAAGCCATCGACGTCTTTGCGTGGGTCGATGGCACGGATGACGGCAGCTTCGTCGATGTGCTTGGGCGGTGGTGATTGCACGAGGATGCCGTGGATGGCGGGATCCGCGTTTAAATTTTGAACAACTTGGAGGACTTCTTCTTGCGTGGATTCAGCCGGAAGTTCGATTTTTACGGAGTGGAATCCAAGCTCGGCGCAGGTGCGAGCCTTCGAGCCGACATAGACTTGCGAGGCGGGATCGCTGCCGATGAGGACCACGGCGAGGCCGGGCCGGATGCCTTTTGCGAGTAATTCGGCGGTTTCGGCACGGCACTCGTCGAGCACGGCGGCGGCCACGGATTTTCCATCGAGGATTTTAGGTGAGTTCATAAGAGAAATTTCAAGAATCGTCCAAGCCAGCGAGGAGGACGGATCGGACGCGGTCGAGTTGTTGCGAGAAGGCAGCTTCGCCAAGCTTGGGCGGGACGACAAGCATCTCGTCGAAAATGACAATGACGCGGCTAAAAGGCTTGGGAATCACGAGGCCGTCCCAAGTTTTTAAGTGCCATGCGGAGGAATAGGTTGCGTGGATTGGCACGATCGGTGCCCCGGAGGATTCCGCGAGCTTGATGACGCCAGGGTGGAAACTGTAGCACGGACCGCGCGGGCCGTCCGGCGTGATGCAGACGTCGATGCCATCCTTTAAGGCACGTTTCATCCCGATCAATGCCGCCACCGCCCGCCGCGAGGACGAACCGCGCACCGCACCGATTTTAAAAACCGCCATGGCCCGAGCCAGAATCGCCCCGTCTTTGCTGGCGCTGGTGAGCACGACGGTTTTTCTGGCGTTTCCACCTGTCCGCCACCAAATGGGTGGGAGGGTGAAAATCCGGTTGTGCCAAAGCGCAAAGATCACCGGGCGGAGCGGATCTTGCGGCTGAGTCACGCCGCAGCGATCCTCGATCTCGAAGCGTAAGGTCTTGGACCAGCCGCGCATGAGCCAGCCTGCAAGCACGCCAAGTATTTCGGCTTTGCGGCTGCCACGGATTTCTGTGCTTGGCGCGGTGCTCATCAGTTCGGTGCAAGCAATGAAAGAAGTTCGAGATAACAGGAAGAGGATTTTTTTAAAGAATCCATCAGATCCTCGCTTCGCGGCGGGGGAGCGATTTCCCGGTTTGACTTGGCGGAGGTCTGGGCCTTTTGTCACTCACATGAAATTTCTAAATCTGCTGGGTCTCGGTGTTTCGCTCGTTTCTGGCCTACAGGCCGCGTTGATTGAAAAAACAGTCACCTACGAACAAGGCGGCACGACTTTGGAAGGCTTCCATGTCTACGATGACGCCGTCGCGGGAAAAC
>JANORE010000108.1:0-3091 GCA_031415155.1 Akkermansiaceae bacterium
ATTGGCAATGACTTGCAAACGCCGCAAGCGATGATCGAAAACTAGCAACGTATCTGCTAGCATGAACATCGCATCTGGGATGCCGAGCACATCTGGCGGCGGCGCCCCCAGTGTGGACTCGAACTGTCTCACCGCGTCATAGGAAAGATAGCCGACCATTCCACCGGAAAACTGCGGTAGCTCGCCGTGAGTGACGGGTTGATAAGCTGCCATTTCGCGCTCCAGCGCAGCCAATACATCGTCCTCGACGGTAAATGTGCGGGTTTTCGAACCATCTCGGATCGTGATTTCTTTTTCCCGAGCCTCAAATACCAAGCGCGGACCACTGCCGACAATCGACCAACGCCCGCCTTTTTCCGTGCTCTCCGCACTTTCTAAAAGGAACGAATGACGGTCATCCCGCAATTTTAAATAAGCGGATAACGGAGTCTCGAAGTCTGCGGCAAGTTGGGTGTAAACTGGCACAACATTGCCCCGCCGCGCTAGCTCGGCGAAGGATTCTAAAGATGGCTCGACTGGAATGGAACTCACAAGGCGCGGAAGCATGGCCAAGAAATTTAGCAGGGCAAGTCTTGGGAAATGAGAAACCGTCTCCACATCAAACTTTTTCCCAATTCAGACATTTTCCCAAGTTATTCACATCGGGAATTTGTAATCATTTTCTAAAATCAATGAGTTATTTCAATTCAACAAACCACTGAAAACCAATGGCCATGGCTTGAGGGAAACTTGTTAATAAGCGAACGTGATCGTTTGTTAACAATATATATCACTGATTTCCAATGAACAACAAATCAATCAATCGCTTGAATCTCGTGCTTAAGCCTGAGTCAGTCTAACGATTTTTAGCAGATCCTCTCAAGCATTTGATTCGATCAAACCTCAATGAATCAGAGGAAACGGGAGCTTTAAAACATTTTCCCCAAGTTATTCACATCGGCTAAATTCACCAGCGATCCACGAAAGAATTCCAAATTCTTCAAACTTTCCTATTTCATCTGATCGGGATTCGGGTTCAACCTTGACGAGTCGTTGCCAACTGGACCTCGGCAGCAATTTATTGAAACTTACTCGTCATGTGGAAAGGCCGCTTCTCTCAAGATACTTCGTCACTCGTTCAACAATTCGGTGAATCCATTTCATACGATTGGCGTTTATTTCCGCATGACATCGCCGGATCCATCGCCCATGCCCGAGCACAGTGGCAGGCCGAACTACTCACGAAGGAGGAATTTTCTGAAATTGAAAAGGGCTTGCGAGAGATCGAGGCCGACATCGTCGCGGGGAAGTTCGAGTTCCGAACTTCGCTGGAAGACATCCACATGAATATCGAGGCAGAGTTGACTCGCCGCATCGGTCCCGCCGGGGCGAAACTGCACACGGCTCGTTCGCGGAATGACCAGGTGGCCACGGACACGCGACTTTATTCGCGGACGGAAATTGATGGCCTACTGACCGCGATTATCGGTCTTCAGAAGGCGCTACTGGATCGTGCGGAGAAATACTCGGCAACGGTCATTCCGGGTTACACCCATCTTCAGCGCGGCCAGCCCGTCACCGCCGGGCATCATTTCCTCGCTTATGTGGAAATGTTAGAACGGGATAAATCTCGCCTGACCGATTGCCGCAAGCGACTCAATATTTCACCGCTCGGTTCGGGTGCGCTCGCAGGCTCGACGATCAATCTCGACCGCCACGCCATCGCGGCGGAGCTTGGCTTCGATGGCGTGACTCACAACTCGATGGATGCCATCGCGGATCGTGACTACATCGCGGAGTTGTTATTTATCATTTCGCTCTGCGGGGTGCATCTTTCGCGGTTGAGTGAAGATTTGATCTTATGGTGCAGTGCCGAGTTTGCGTTTGCGGCACTTTCCGATGCTCACACCACGGGTTCTTCGCTGATGCCACAGAAAAAAAATCCCGATGTCTGCGAACTGACTCGTGGCAAGACGGGCCGGTTGGTAGGGAATTTGATAAATCTGCTAGTCGCCGTGAAAGGTTTGCCGCTTACCTACAACCGGGATCTGCAAGAAGACAAGCCACCGCTTTTTGATTCCATTGATACCTTGCGACTGATTCTCGCGGTGAATACCGAGATGATTGCGGCCATGGAACTGCGTGAGGAAAACTGCCGTGCCGCCGCGGTGGATCCGATGCTGCTAGCGACCGATCTCGCCGATTATTTGGTGAAAAAAGGAGTCCCATTCCGCCACGCCCATGAACTCGTGGGCAAGGCCGTCGCACAAGCCATCGCCACGCGGACACCCCTGGATCAGCTGGATTTCCCCGCGATCGATCCAGCTTATGGCGCAGATGCGAAGGATGTTTTCTCGCTAGAGCGTGCGCTGGCTGCCCGCACGAATCCTGGCTCGCCCTCGATTTCCAACGTCCAGACTGAGATCAAAAAGTGGACCGAGAAGATCGGCTAGTTTCCATCCGTAGCATGGCAGATCACGCGATTTGAGCACTTCACTTGCATCTCGCCGCTGGGCTGCTTAGAACTGCGGCCCGGCATTGATCCGGACAATTTTTAAAACCAATCGAACACCATGGGAAGAGCTTTTGAATGCCGCCGCCGGGCCAAGGAATCACGATGGGCCACGATGTCCAAAGTATTTCCGAAGCTGGCCAAATCCATCACGATGGCTGCCAAAAATGGTGGCCCCGATCCCGAGAGCAATGCGCCACTCCGCGTCGCCATCAATAATGCCAAGGCACAAAACCTCTCGCGAGATAACATCGAGAACGCCATCAAGCGGGCTGCCGGAAAAGACGCCACAGATATCACGGAGGTGGTCTACGAGGGGAAAGGCCCGCACGGTTCTTTATTTTATGTCGAATGTGCGACGGATAACTCGAATCGCTCGGTGGGAAATTTGAAAGTCATCTTCGGTAAAAACGGTGGGCAATTGGTGAATTCTGGGCAGCTCGACTTCATGTTCTCACGGAAATCGGTGATCGAGTTCCCCCTACCAAAAGGGCGCGATCTTGAAGAAATCGAGCTGGAACTGATTGATGCCGGGCTGGAGGAAATCCATGTCGATGAAGGCGTGGTCTCAGTCATCGGCGAATACAGTGCCTTCGCGAG
>JANORE010000109.1:0-8082 GCA_031415155.1 Akkermansiaceae bacterium
TTTTCGGGCATGGCGGTTGGAAACCGCCGCCACGATTAATCCACCACTTCAGCATCGACGACTTTGCCTTTCGCTTGTTTCGGCTCTTTCGATTCGGATTCGGCGGCGGGTTCTACGTCGGGATCTTGCTGGCTGGCACCGGCTTGTGAGGCGGCTTCGGCGAGGGCTTGAAGTGAACCTTCGAGGTCGCTGACGGCGCTGTTGATGGTGTCAAGATTGTCGCTGCTGATGGCGTCTTTCACCGCTTGGATCTTACCGTGAAGAAGATCCTTGAGTTCGGTGGGAGCATTGTCGCCGAGTTCGGCGAGCTGTTTCTCGACGTTGAAGACGAGGTTGTCGGCCTTGTTCTTGGCATCGACTTTTTCCACGCGCTTCTTGTCTTCTTCAGCGTGGGCTTCTGCCTCTTGCTTGGCCTTTTCAATCTCATCTTTCGAGAGACCGGACGAACCTTGGATGGAAATTTTCTGTTCCTTGCCGGATTGCTTGTCCTTGGCGGAAACGTGGAGAATTCCATTGGCATCGATGTCGAAGGTGACTTCGATTTGTGGCTCGCCGCGACGAGCTGGGGCGATGCCGTCGAGCTTGAAATTCCCAAGCAACTTGTTGTCGGCGAACATTTTCCGCTCGCCTTGGCAAATCTGGATGTCCACGGCGGGCTGGCTATCGGCAGCGGTGGAGAAAATCTGGGACTTCTTCGCTGGGATCGTCGTATTCCGCTCGATCATGCCAGTGGCGATGCCGCCCATGGTCTCGATGGAAAGCGTGAGCGGGGAAACATCCAGAAGTAGCACGTCTTTCACATCGCCACGGAGGACGCCGCCTTGGATGGCTGCACCGATGGCGACGACTTCGTCTGGATTGACGCCTTGGTGCGGAGTTTGGCCAGCGAGTTCACGGGCGATTTCCACGACTTTCGGCATCCGAGTCATGCCACCTACCAGCACGAGCTCATTGATTTCCTTGGCGGAAAGCCCGGCTTCCTTGAGGCAATCCCGGACAGGTTTCTTGGTGCGCTCGAAAAGTGAATCCGTGAGCTGCTCCAGCTTCGAGCGAGTGAGCGTGAGCTGGATGTGCTTCGGTCCGGTGGCGTCTGCGGTGACGAAGGGCAGGCTGATGTCGTAAGATTGAGTGGAGGAAAGCGCAATTTTTGCTTTTTCCGCTTCTTCCTTGATCCGCTGGAGCGCGTCTGGCTGGCCGGAAAGGTCGATGCCTTGATCCTTTTTAAATTCATCCACGATCCACGCAATCAACGTGTTATCCCAGTCATCGCCGCCGAGCATCGTGTCGCCATCGGTCGCGAGAACCTCGAAAACCCCGTCGCCGATTTCTAGGACGGAAATATCGAAGGTGCCACCGCCGAGGTCATAGACGGCGATTTTTTCGTCCGACTTCTTATCGAGGCCGTAAGCGAGAGCGGCAGCAGTTGGCTCGTTGATGATGCGGAGCACTTCGAGGCCAGCGATTTCGCCAGCGGCCTTCGTTGCATTCCGTTGAGAATCATTGAAATAAGCGGGAACCGTGATGACCGCTTGAGTGATTTTTTCGCCGAGCTTGGCTTCTGCGTCAGCCTTGAGCTTGCCGAGGACCATCGCGGCGATTTCTTGTGGCGAGTAGGTTTTCTTTTCACCAGCGACTTCCACTTGGATGTGGGCGTCGCCATTGGCTGCGGCGACGATGGTGTATGGCACGCGCTTGTCAGAGTCTTTCAGCTCCGAGAATTTCCGACCGATGAAGCGTTTGGCCGAGAAAATCGTATTTTGCGGGTTGGTGACGGCTTGGCGTTTCGCGGCTTGGCCGACGAGACGTTCGCCATTTTTTGCGAAGGCGACGACCGATGGAGTGGTGCGAGCGCCTTCTGAGTTTTCGAGAACTGTCGATTCGCCGCCATCCATGACAGCCATACACGAGTTGGTGGTTCCGAGGTCGATTCCGAGGATTTTAGACATAAGTTGGTTTCTTTCAGTTGTTGCCAGCGAAGGCAGAAATACTTCCGCTCTTTCGCAAGCAGCGTGCCGAGATCCTCGTTTTTTATTTAAATGATTGGAAACGAGTCGATTGAAAATGAACCTTAAAATTTCGCACCCTAAAAATGAAACGATTCGCGACATTTTGTCACACATGAATGACGACAAAGTGTCGCAGTGGGCACATTTGCACGGTTTTCCGTTTGGATCTTGTATGAAGCTTTTATCCACTTTTAAGATGCGCGTCACTTCATGCGAGCACAGCCGTTCAAATGGATTGCACGGGGCGAGCCTTTTCAAAAACAGGAAAATGGTTCGACAGGTGACTTTCCAGCCATTTTAGAGCATCTGGTCCGCCAGCGGGGCCTTCCCATCGGCGTCGATCTGGAAGGCTACTTACGTCCAAAACTCCGGGATTTAGCGGATCCATTTCTGATTCCTGACATGAAACCAGCCGTCGAGCGGGTGTTGGCAGCCGTGGATCAGGGGCAGGAAATCTGTATTTACGGGGATTACGATGTGGACGGCGTGACTTCGATCACGATCATGCGCCGGATACTCATCGCTTACGGGCTGAATCCACGCTATTTCATCCCGCGCCGTGGGCCGGAAGGATACGGTCTGAGCACCGCTGCACTCAAACGCTGCATGGCGGAAGGACCGAAGCCGGATTTGCTGATCACGGTGGACTGTGGCACCGTTTCGACCCATGAAGTCGCGGCGCTGCGAGCTGACGGGATCGATGTCTTAATCGTCGATCACCACGAGCCGGAGCCCGATAGCAGGCCGGATTGCTGCGCCTTGGTGAACCCCAAGTGCGGCACTGAGTTCACTTATCTTTGTGCGGCGGGAGTCGTCTTCAAACTCGGTCACGCATTGCTAAAAACCCGCCCCGCCAATCTCGACCTCAAGGAGTTGATGGATCTGGTCGCCGTCGCTACGATTTCCGATATCGTTCCGATGATTGGGGAAAACCGTCTACTCGTCCGCCACGGACTCAAGCATTTACCCAATACGCTCAATCCTGGCCTGCAAGCGCTCCAAGAAGTGACGGGAATGAATGGCACAGCGACCTCGATGGATGTCGGATTCCGCATCGGCCCGCGTCTCAATGCCGCTGGGCGAATGGACGTTCCCGAAGATGCACTGGCGACCTTGACGACGGATTGCCGTCGTCTCGCCCTCGATTTTGCCCATAAACTGGATGCTTACAACAAGGAGCGGCAAGCTTACGAAGCCCTGATCCGCAAGGAAGCCACGGAAATGCTCACCCGCGACTTCGATCCCGTGCGCGATCCTGTCATCGTTCTCGGTTCCCGAGATTGGCACCACGGCGTCGTCGGCATCGTCGCCTCGCGGTTAATGAGACAGTATCACAAGCCAACTTTCGTCATCGCCATCGACGAAGATGGCATCGGAAAAGGTTCGGGTCGCAGTATTGATGGGATTTCCTTAGTCGAAGCCATCCGCGCTTGTGAGAGTGATCTTATCGCTGGCGGTGGCCATGCGATGGCGGCTGGCCTTTCGATACAAGAAGGGAAAATGGACAGTTTCCGTGACCATTTCACCGATTATGTTTTAAATCACACCAGCACCGAGCAGCGCCAGCCAAAGCTCGTGTATGATACGGAAATCACCTTCGATCAGCTTTCCTTAGAATTTCTATCGAGCTACGATCTGCTCCAGCCGTTCGGCAATGGAAATCCACAGCCGGTATTCATTTCCCGCAAGGTGGGGCTGAGCCGTTCGCCGCTGCACATGAAGAATAACCATCTGCGGTTTATGCTCCGGCAAGGTTATCATGAACATGATGCGGTCTTTTTCGGTGGCGGTGAGTATCCCCTGCCCGATCCGCCATGGGACATTGCATTCACGATTGATCGGAATCATTTCCGTGGAAAAACCACGCTGCAATTGATTATTCAAGACGTGAGAAAGGCCGAGTTAAAATCATGCTGAGAGCAGGGCCAATTGGCCGCCAATCAAGCCCGGCATCTTGAAATACGTCCTCAGTGGTCCGCACATGCCGCATCGGCGACCCGCAGTCCGTCCATGGCAGCACTGACGATCCCGCCCGCATAGCCAGCGCCTTCGCCACAGGGGAAAAGGCCGTGGATTTCTGGATGCTCCAAAGTGTCATCGCGGCGTGGAATTCTGACCGGCGAACTCGTCCGTGTCTCAAAACCTAACAGCAATGCCTGCTCGGAAATATAGCCATGCATCTGGCGGCCAAATAATTTGAAACCTTCACGCATCCGGCTGGTGATCCACGGCGGCAGGAGATCATGCAGCGGCGCAGAATTCATGCCCGGAAAATAACTCGTCTCCGGCAGACTGCTCGAAATTTTTCCACCGATAAAATCGGTGACGCGTTGCCCGGGAGCGACTTGGCCACCGCCGCCTGCAAGCTTCGCGGTGATTTCGAGGTTTTTTTGGAAAACTAACCCCGCCAGAATCCCGTGCTCTTTGACCAGCGGCTGCAAGTCTTCTGGCTCGACCGTGGCGACCATTCCCGAGTTCGCAAAGGGCGAATCGCGGCGGGAAAGACTCATTCCATTCACGACGACTTCGTCATTCTCGGTCGATGCAGGGACGATCCAACCACCCGGACACATGCAGAAGGAATGGACGCCGCGACCACGGATTTTCGTCGCTAACCGATAACGCGCGGCGGGCAGAAGTCGTGGCCGTTCTTGGTCGCGATCCAGATGATATTGCGTGCGGTCGATGAATGGCTGGGGATGCTCGATGCGGAATCCGACGGCGAAGGGTTTTGCTTCTAACAAGATCTTTCTTGCCGCGAGTAATCGGTAAATGTCGCGGGCGGAATGTCCCGTCGCGAGGATCACGGAATCGGCTAGAATTTCGGCACCCGCAGCGGTGACCACGCCGTGGATACGATTTCCGGTGATGAGGAAGTCGATGACTTTCGTCTGGAAATGGACCTCTCCGCCTGCTGCGATGATGGAGCCGCGGATCGCCTTGACGACATTGGGTAAAAGGTTCGAGCCGATGTGCGGATGCGCGTCCGTGAGGATTGGATCCGGCGCACCGTGGGCGACGAGCACTTCGTAGACTTTCGCGACGGGGCCGCGTTTCGTGGCGCGGGTGTAGAGCTTGCCATCGGAGAAAGTGCCCGCGCCACCCTCGCCAAAGCAGTAGTTCGATTCCTCGATGACTCGGCCTTCACGCAAGATCGGTGCGAGGTCGAATCGACGCGCACTGGCATCTTTCCCACGTTCTAACAAAATGGGTTTCAGGCCATTTTCCAAGCATCGCAATGCGGCGAAAAGGCCCGCCGGACCGCAACCGACGATGATGACGGACCGCGCACTTTCAGAAAGTGCCGGAGCAGTCCAGTGCGGCGGCTCATCAGCAAGCAGCGGGCCATCCAGAGAGACATCCAGCCGGAGCTGCACCTTCACCGCGCGTTGCCGAGCGTCGATCGAGTGCTTCCGCAGCTTGATGCCGCCGATGCGTGCGAGCGGTATCCCAAGTTTCTCCGCCGCCGCCTCACGCCGTGCGCCATCGTCCTCAGATTTTTCCAAGGGAAGGATGACATCGATGGTTTCTATCAGATCGTTCACGGCCATTCGGTTTTAGCTACGGATGCTCCGTTTTTTTCCCGCATCATCGACGCTGACGAAGGTGACTCGCGTCGAGAAAATGAGCAGTGCGCCTGCTTTTTCATCGATGACTTTCACGGCATAAGTCGCGCTGGTATTTCCTTCTCGCTCGAGATGGCAGGAGATTTTTAAAATCGTCCCATCTCTCACGCTGTGATGAAACTCCACCGTGTCCATCGCCACGGTGACGAATTGGCAATGCGGATAGTCGAGGCTGGCGGCGATCCATGATGCTTCATCGATCCATGCAAGCAGCCGTCCGCCAAACAGAAATCCGTATTGATTCAGATCACCGGGAAGGACGAGACGATGCGTTTCCATGGGGTCACCAGCGGCGGCGTTTTTCGCCTTTGTAAATCACCGAATCCAGCGAGTAGCTACCAGCTCCAGCGAGAATGATCGGCAAGATCGAGAACAAATAGACGAGTGCCAGCTCCTTCGATGGTCCGGCTTTCCCAGAAAACCATGGGTCTCCGAGGTGGATGTCGAAGGCGGCCACGATCATGGTGAAGCAGAACACAAAAGCGGCGGGACGTGTCATGAAGCCGAGAATGAGTAAGGCCGATGCGACGACTTCTCCACCGATGCACGCTACCAAACTAATCGGTGGCGACATGAAATTCAGCGGTACGAAACTCGGGACCGGAAAGCTGTCTTTCATTTTCGCGAAGCCCTGGATCTTCGGAATCCCGTGACCGATGAGCATCATCAGCCCGATGGACACACGTAAAAAGAAAAGGCCAAACGAGGCGGTGGAATCGCGGGTTCCACAATCGAAGAAGAATTTTTTCATGAATCAGAGGCAGGAGTTTTTGTGCTAGAAATGGTGATGCGCTTCAGACGGTCATCACCCTCCGGCGAATGGCAACGGATCTCGTGATCTTCGGCGAGGATATTATAAACCATGCGGCGGTAATAAGCATTGAGAGGGCGCATTTGAAAAGGTGTGCCAGTGGCTTTGACTCGCTCCGCGATGCTGCGGAGCTCTTCCTTCATCTTATCCTCTTGGATTTCCCGGAAATGGGCACAGTCCACCTTGATGCGGACAGCCTTGGGCACATGCTTGCGTAAGATCCGGTTGACCAAGTATTGGAGGTCGTCGAGCCGCTCGCCCTCCTTGCCAATGATCGCTTCCGTTTCGGTCGAAGTGATTTGCAAACATGGGCCATCGGGAGTTTCGTGCGCATCAATCGTGGCGGCGAATCCAAGATGGCCTAGCATGGTGTCGAGAATTCTAGTCGCCGAGTCCGCTGTTTGCATGGCGGCAGGCTAACGAGATCTCTTTCTGGGTCAATCCTCGCAGGCAATTTACGATAAAAATGGGTTTTACGGGAAACAGGCTCTCGAGTTCATGAACTCATCTGAAAATTGCAGGATTTCAAATGACGGTGGAAACTCGTTCGAAATTCATCAGCCATTGGGTAAATGACTCTGTCACAGTTTCTCGGGAGAGAAATTCTTGTTCGAGTCGGCCTCGTTCACATTTCAGGAGATGATCGTAGAGAGCCTTCTCGGAAAGAGTGAGCGATTCCGGGGGACTTGGACGGGCGATGACGAACTCTTTGACGGCATGGTTTTCAGCGTGATTTCCGAAATCTTTTTGCGACATGAGAAGTGCCGTGAGACTGGGAATCATTGAACGGGCATTGGCGAGCAGAGTGAGACCCCATGTATCGATGTCGCCCCAGTAAGCGACGTTGGCGCGTTGAACCCAGGGCGCAGCAAGCCAGCGGAGATTGTTACCGGCCCCTAGAATCACGACGGTGCCGGGGTGGGCACGAGGCAGAAGATGGAGACAGCGTTCGTTCTCCACGATGAGAAGATTGCGAACACTGAGATCCGCTTTCAGGAGTTCCGAGCTGCGGACGCGTTGCTCGAAAAACGGGAGGATTCCACCGTCGAGATCGACCACCAGCAGCCAGTGATCCAGCTCCTGCCATGCATCGAGAAACATTTCGAGACCTTGTCGGCTGGCTTCACCATCGAAGCGGAGATCGAGTAGCCGCAGAATGAGGCTCCGGTGGCGTTCGAAAAACTTGCTGTCGATACCGGCAAGTGACAAGGCGCGAAGCGGGGCTCCATGCGCGCACGCGGGTTCCAAGATCGAAGCGAGTTCTGCGGCCTTCATGATCTCTGAGAGAGGTTTGTCGTTCCATAGCGAGCGTTGCCGAACGAACAACGGGTGGAAAAGCGGATCGCTTGCCGCGAGAATGCGGGCCAGCGAGTGGTATTCAGACGTAACGGTTCGATTCGCCGCAGACTCGACCCACTCGCTGGCACTGGAAATTTCCCAAAAGGCTGGGATGCTGATGGAATCGCGGGTGGCGCGGAAGGTGGCGGATTCCCAGACGACCTGACCTGAACGCACGGCTCTCCAATTCTTGATATGATGTGATACCGACAGCCAGTCCTCCGCAACCCTTTGAGCGGTCGGTCGCCCGATGGGAATTCTGATTGGCCAGTCGGCATCGCCGATCAAGCGTGCTTCCCGC
>JANORE010000110.1:0-5156 GCA_031415155.1 Akkermansiaceae bacterium
CTGCTTCGCATCGATGCGCGAGAGCAACGCCCGCAACTTCTGCTCGTCGTAATGGCGGGCCGGGTTGTTTACCGCCTTGAGCTTGGTGCCGTCTTCTAGGACGACGGTGACTTTTTTCTTCACGCCTGTCGCGACATGTGCGGCTGTTAGAATGAGTCCATCTTCAGAAACGATCACGCCACTTCCAGAGCCCTCCTCGATCTGGATACACACCGTGGCCGCCCGCGTCTTGGACAAGGAATGAATCAGCGCCTTTTGGATGGTCTCCAAGTCCTTCCGATTTTCCGGGGCTTTTTTATCGTTGATGTAAGGACGACTGTTTTCCGCAAAACCGCTCAACGGTAGGAGCACGAGTAGCAGAGAAATCGATAAAAGCTTCATTTCGTAAATCAATGAGCGTCAATCTATGGGCATCCTGTCTTTCCGGCAACTGATGCCTGCGAAATCTTGCGAAATAGTCCGATCCATTCGCGCCCTTCCCGCCCCGGATAAGCTGCCGCCGGCACCCAACCGTCAATTTTTTCAAACCAAGGAGAAAACCAACCGACTAACTCCGCGAGGGTCGTTTCAAATGGCGGTCCAATTTTTTCCTCACCGGGATCGAACGGAGTCAGGAAAAATACGCCCGCCAGCAATCCTCCATCTTGCAGACAATTTGCCGCCGCCGCTGCGTATGGACCACGCAGACTCGGATCAATCGCGCAAAAACAGGTATGTTCCCAGATGGCCGAAAACTTCTGCCCAGCTTGCCATGCTGGATCGAGGAAATCACCCATTTCATAAGTTTCCTCGCCGACTCGAGGGAAATTCCCAGCCAGCTTCACCGCGGAAGGCGACAAATCCACGCCCAGCACTGGAATTCCCAGTGGTGCGAGGGCCCGGACATCGTGGCCTAAGCCGCAACCCGGTACCAAGATTGCTCCAGTTCCCCATTCATTGGCGGCCAATTTCCCGAGTAATTCCACCAAGGGCGGTGCGGCATATCCCTTTTCCCACGGCGTATCACCCGCTTGATAGCGTTCTTCCCAATGTGTCATTCCACAGTTCAATGACTCAGCATCTGCCCGTCTGCAAGCCTCCAGCGTGAACATTTCAATTTCGATCCAAAAATTCATCCGCAGATGCTGCTCGACCTGAGTCTGGCTCTCGGCTAGATCCGGTGCATGAAAGCATTTGTTTTACTCAGCCTGTTGACCGCCTCTGCCCTTGCTCATGAAGCAGATACTTGGGAATGGACTCTCGAAACGGGCTACCTCTGGAACATCGGCAACAATACGGAAATCGATTATGAAATCGTCCCCACGCAACTCACACTCCGCTCACCTGTCACATGGACGCTGTGGGAAAACGAAGCTGGTGCGAAGCTCGTGGTGAGAAATCGTTTCTCCGCCCTTTTTGAGACGATCACTCACGGCCCGGAAGATGTCTATCTCGGCCTCGCCGCTGCTCCATCCGTCGAGTATTGGTTCCCCTCGGAAAAAACCTCCATCTTCTACTCCATCGGCGGCGGCTTCGGCTGGACGAATAGCTCCGGTGGCGAGCAGGGACTCGGCCAAGATTTTACGTTCAACTGGTTCAGCCAGCTCGGCCTGCGGCAAAAAATCACTGAAGATTTCTCCATGTTAGGCGGTGCTTACTTCATTCATCACTCCAATCTCGGCCTCACGGATCCCAATCCCGGAATCGATGCGCTGGGCTTTACCATCGGCTGCAGTTTGAAATTTTAAGAAGCAGGACGCAGCCACGCATTCATCTCACAGATCCTGCTCGATCGCCTTGAGGGTGAGGAAGAGTTCCTGCCAGCGGCGCAAACGTGGCTCGACTGCTTGTTTTTCATTGGCCAGATAGACTCGAACGGCGGTGAGCGATGAGGCGTAGTCTTGGAAAACGATCCGCAGGGCTTCCTCGTAGTCGGAACGCAGGGTGGCAGCGAAGCTACCGCAGGTAGACAGCAGACTTTGTTGGAAATCTTCTGCGATATTCTTGCGGGTTTTCGCGGCGACGAAAACGCCGCCTGCTAAAAATAGAATGGCGATGCCGCAAAAAATCATCGGAAGCCATGCAATCCCGAGTGCCCCGCAGGTGGAGCCAGCAATCAGGAAAATGAGAGTCATGACGGTGAATGATTTCAGCGCGACATTGCGGCGGCGGAGCTCACGATCCAGCTGATTGCGGACTTTGAGATTGCCGATTCCTTGGCGGGCGGCGCGGCCTAACCGTTGCACAAATTGCTGTTTCGCAGCGGCGAGCATGCTGTCGAGTTGGTCGGATTTCCCAAGATCCACCGCCATGGCATCTTTGACGCGCTCGCCGAGTTCGTCCCAATGATTGCGGCAATATTCCACGACTTCGATGCCGTCCTTTTCCGCCACCGCTTCGACAGCGGTTTGCAAACGCTTCACAAATGCCGCTTCCACGATCGGTCCGGTGCGGTCGCCCGTGAAGAGGCGGACGAAGGATGAAAACACGGCGAGTCGTTTTCCTAACATCTTAGATCCCCAGACCGCGTCTCTTTCGAAAACCTCGGCGACACCTTCTAAATGCCGAGTCAGGCGGATGAAGAATCGCTCTCGAATGTCATCAATTTCTCGCTCAACGGTATCGAGAAATCTGCCCTGCATATTGAGGGCGTGAGCTTGGTCGTCGATGTGATTTTCCGTCTTATGTAGGGCCGATGCGACTTGGCTGCGATACGCCTCAAGGAAGCTTTTCCGTTCGGGAGATTCACAGATATGATTTGAAATAAACCGCTCGAGATCTTGGAAACCGCTGGCTCTGAGGCGGTCTCTGGAGACTGGGTTCACGCGCTTGGCCTCATAAGCGAGTTTACCGGAAACGGCGAAAATCGGTGGCACTTGACCGATCCGTTTCATCGCGAGATCCGCCATGTGGCCGAGCGTGACCTTGATGTCGGCCGCGGCACGTTGGTCGGCTTGTTGGATGATGAGAACGACGCGCTTTAAGCTTTCCGGCGAAAGAGTTGATAGAAGATTCCATGTCGGCCCCCCCCATGGATTCGTCACCGGGAAAACACAGAGAATGAGTTCTGCCAATTCCATGAAGTCGGTGACGATTTCTTCGTGACCATGGATGGCG
This sequence comes from Akkermansiaceae bacterium, assembly GCA_031415155.1. Lineage (GTDB taxonomy): Bacteria > Verrucomicrobiota > Verrucomicrobiia > Verrucomicrobiales > Akkermansiaceae > Luteolibacter. Next base: position 3,097 of record JANORE010000110.1, read on the forward strand.
GAGTTCGTGCCCGGCGTATCGACGAGAATGAAATCTTGCAGAAACTTCATCGGTAGATGGCGTTCCTCGAAGACATCATTGACTTCCCAATGACGTGGCACACCACCGTATTGATAACGGATGACCTTATTCGTCTCAGGTAAGACATTCACTCGGCAAATATCTCGACCGAAGAGACTGTTCAACAAGGTGGACTTGCCGCAATTGACCTCGCCGCAGACGATGAAGAGGAGCGGTTCGTTTAGCTTTTCCTCGATGATCTCAAGATCGGGATTCTCGCCCAGATCCTTCCTTGTCTCAATGGCAAGATCCGTGACGCCCCGCATCACGTTTGCAAGCCGTTCTCTCGTCGAGAAATAGCGCTCGCCGAAGATACTGAGGCTCACGAGTTCGAAAAGTGGCTCAAGAATTGGATGGCGCGACCGCTTGCATGGCGAGCAATTGAGAAACGGTGACGAACTGGAAGCCGCGACGGAGCAAGCCATCGAGAGTCGCTGGCATCGCATCCACCGTTTGCGCATGGAGATCGTGAGCAAGAACGATGCCGCCTGCTCCGGTACCGCTGAGAATGCGGGAAGCCACAACGCTCGGACCTGGGCGCTTCCAGTCCAGAGGATCGACGGACCAAAGGATCGTCGGATAACCAAACTCCGCGTGGACGATTTCCCGCTGACGCTGGACCAGCCCGCCATAAGGAGGACGCATCGTGCGAGGTTGGACGCCCGCAGCACGACCGATGGCATCTCGGCAGCGGCTCAGTTCTGAGCGGACTTCCGAGTCACTCAATTTACTTAAAAGTCGATGCGTCTGCGTGTGATTGCCGATTTCATGACCTTCCGCGACGGTGCGGCGGACGATCTGAGGGTATAAATCCACGCTCTGCCCGATCACGTAAAAAGTCGCTTTGATATTCCGCGCCCGCAGCATGTCGAGTAGACGCGGTGTGTTTTGCGGATGCGGTCCATCGTCATAAGTAATGGCGATGTAGTTGCCGGGGACTTGGACTCGGGTGAAAGTAATCCCGGCATTTTTCGCGAAATTCGACCTTAAAGATGTGTCTGGATTCTTGAGCGCTGAACCTGCGATGGATGGCGTGCGGTAAGCGACATTTGAGGTCGTCTTGACCGACATGGCAGCCGCTGAAGCTTGCGGTTTCTGAGTTTCCGCTGCCGCACAACTGGAAAGCGAGGCGGCAAGCGCAAGAAACCCACGGCGCGAAAATTTCGAAATATGAAGTGCATCATCTGCAGCGTCAGCGTGGAGCGAGGCGTTGAGAACCTTATAACCAAGGGCGTGGAGAGGATTTTCCATAAAAAGAGGATCGGTGAGACGTTGCGAGAAAGCTACGCCGTCACGCCGTCATGTCACGTCTCGTTTTTTATGAATGTAGTACCTTGGTTCAATGCGTGAATGAATTCGCCGTTCGGAGACTGAAATTGATACGAGCGGAGCAAGGTTTCGCCGAGATAGTTTTTCGCCATTTCGACGGCCTCCGGCAGCGATGCACCATGAGACAACCGCGCAGCAATCGCCGCTGAAAGCGTGCAGCCTGTCCCATGCGACCCCGCCACAGGAATCCGCGCTGCGGTGAATCGATACACCTCGCCCTGATCGACGAGTAGATCCACGCAATCCGGTCCGTCGAGATGGCCACCTTTTAACAAAACGGCGGTGGAAAACTTCTCCGCAAGCCGCCGTGCCGCCGATTCGATCACATCTCCACTTGGAATACGCTCGCCGAGTAACGCTTCCGCCTCCGGCAAATTCGGCGTGATGACTCGGGCAAGTGGCAAGAGCTGCTCGACATAAGCCACCATCGCATCCGGCTCTAATAAAGAGGCTCCTGTCGAAGCAATCATGACCGGATCGACGACTAATGAGATGCTTGGATGCTTGCGTAAAATTTCTGCGACTGCCGTGACATGTGCAGCGGAAAATAACATGCCCGTCTTGATCGCCGTGATCGGAAAACTCTCTAACAGTAGTGAAATTTGATCCATCACCACATCCACCGGAACGGGATGGACCGCACGGACGATGTTTGCCGTTTCCGAAACGAT
>JANORE010000111.1:0-3158 GCA_031415155.1 Akkermansiaceae bacterium
CTTGGAAAATCTCCAAGAGAAGCTTTCAGGAATCACTTTAGCAAATCAACCATCTGGACTTACTGCACAGCCTGCCCCGACATCGGCACTGGCTAGGCAACTCGAAATGCTCGTGACAAAATCCAGCACAGACCTAGGCAAAATAGCGAGCGTCTCTGTCGATGAGTTTGCTCTACACGCCTTCTCCCATGGCCGTCATGAAATCATCCGTGATGTCCTCATCCAGCTCACTCGGAACGCAGTCGCCCACAGTGTAGAGCACCCATCGGTCCGGCTAGAAAAGGGAAAGTCAGAAGAGGCATCCATCTCGATTCATGCCTTGCCGGAGATTGAGCCGGGCGTCATCGGCTTGGGATTGAGAGACAATGGAAATGGTCTAGACATCCATAAAATCCGCGATCGTGCCATTTCATGCGGATTACTCACGAGTGATCAGGCTTCGAGTGTGCAGGAAATCATACAGTGCATCTTCGTCCCCGGGTTCTCCACCACTGAAACTGCTGACAGCCATTCAGGGCGGGGCATGGGGATGGACATCATCAAAACCAAGTTTGTAGACGAGGCTGGCGGCTGCATCGACATCATCAGTGATCCCGGCCTTTCTTGCGAATTCCGACTCTATTTACCGATATGAAACTCCTTATTGTCGATGATTCACTCATCATGAGACGCGCCATCGAGCGCATTCTCACTTCATTTGATTTCACCGAGATCCGCATGATTAGCAATGGTCGGCTGGCGGTGAAAGAATATGAAAAATTCATGCCTGATATCGTAACCATGGATATCACCATGCCAGATATGGATGGGCTTACGGCAGTGGAACTCATTATCCGCCTCGATCCCAGTGCCAACATTCTTGTCGTATCTGCTCTAGCAGATAAGGCGACCGCCGTAGAGGCCGTGAAACGTGGTGCATCCGGCTTCCTGCTCAAGCCCATCACCATTGAGAGCCTACAAGAGGCCATGCAAAACATGACATCTGACTGACGCTCCCCATTCATTCACCATCCGCTTTCACCTACCTATCAAAAATCATGGAAGAATCAGTCCTTCGAGTATTTGCCCAAAGCATCATTCACTATTTCACCACCACCACAGGCGAACCAGCAACAATGATTACCCCTTTTCTGGGTTCTGCTGATGAAGAGCTTGCACTAGACTTCTCCGCAGTGATTGGCGTTTCGGGAAGCTATCGGGGTAACGTCTTCTATACGGCCTCCAGGGCAAAGCTGGAGCTTCTACTGCCGCTACTGGGCGAGCATATCCCTGACGACAGACTCTGTGGCGAGCTTGTCGGGGAGATGACCAATACTTACTCCGGAAACGCTCGTGAAGAACTTGGTGGGAGCTTCATGATCTCGACCCCCTTCCTGCTACAGGGGAAAAATGAGGCCGTCCGCCCCGCTCAAGGAGTCCCTTGCTACATTCTTCCGATCGAGTGGAGAGGTCATCAATCTCGACTGCTCATCTCCTTGGTCAAGGTGAATGCAGAAACGAAGCACTAACTCCTAGAGAAAAATCATGAGTGTCGAATCTCCTTTTAGCTTCGCGGATCTGTCTATTTTTATCGACTTGGTCTCTCACTATTTCCTGACCGTTACAGGATTGAAACCTATGTTCGGGGAGGCTTCTATCGAGCTAGGTTCACCCGACTTATACGCTTACAGTGGGTTTATCCAAGTTTGCGGACCCCTTCAGGGATGGATCTGCATCAGCCATCCAGAAAAATTTCAAGATGAGTTATTAGTATCCATCGCTGAGCCCATGCAAGACGAAGCGAGTCGTCTGGATCTCGTCGGTGAAGTCGCGAGTACCATCGCGGCAAATGCCCGTGAACACTTCGGGCAGCGACTCCAAATCCACCCTCCATTGATCACAGGGGATGCCAGCATCGCCACCGAACTCGTCCTGCCACCATTGACCTATCTCCTTCCCTACTCTTGGCGCGATCACAAGGCGCTCCTTCTCATCGGCCTAAACCCATAAACTCACCCTGTCCCATGAAAACTGCGATTCCAGACCGTTACATCCGCATCGAAGAATTCGACCGAAACGCCAAAGACATCGACTTCCCTGTGGAAGTTTGGGCCACCGCAGCTCAGCTTACCGATGTAAAAACTTGTGAAGAATTACAGAAAATCACCGGTTTAGATTCATTCATGATAGAAGACGCCCTCGCGCGCCTTGTCTCCCGAGGACTGGTGAAAAAGCATCTAGTATCTTGGCAAGATTTTGCAAATTCGGGGCAAGCACCATCGGCAGATACGGCACTTGATTCAACTCGCACACAAGAAATCGCCGAGACCACTCCGACACCAGAGCAGCTCCTTACTAACTGTAAAATCTCCCTAAGGCTCGGCCAAGTGGTCATGCCCCAAGTTTCTAAAAATCTCATGAATGTCCGTATCGGTAAGCTCCTAACTTCGATCCATCAACCCGCTCTAGCAGCTCCGGCTACGGATCATCATTTACTCAAAGATGTAGTAGACCAGATCACCCGCCATGGCAGCGACGCCATCGCAGGGCAGTTGTTAGTTTATCAAGTTTTCCTCCGCATTCCACTCAAGCTGCTCAAAGACGAAGGAATCAATTCACTACGCTTCTTGGACCAAAAAACCGTGATCAAGAGTCAAAAACTATATGACCTTATCTGTAATGCGGCACAAGAAGTCCTAGGCATCACGCTCCCGCCCTTCAAACACAACGGTGTCCAACATTGGGGGGCTGACGCGGCATAGGTTTTGGCGAAGTGCTCGGCCACTGGAGCGTTTGGTGACAGCGATGGGTCTTCCCAAATTTCGAGTTGGCCGGCGCTACACACGATAGCTCTGATGTTTGATGGCGGCGTAGACGGTTGCGGGTTGGGGTGGGACAGGTTCTACAAACCCTTGGCCGAGTCCCTAATCGTTATACACAAATCTGTGGGCGAACGAGTTGTTGCTGAAGGAAGCGATAAATTTAAAGTGTCAGATAAATAGAGCTTGTGTAGGAAACGGGGATGCCGACCGCAGCGGGGTGTTGATCGATGGCGGGAACAAGTAAATTTTTTGATCACTGCGGATGTTTCGTTTTACGGGCTACCCGCAAGGGTAAGCAAACCAACCGCAAGCAACCAAGCTGCTATGGTATACGAACCATGAGGCAACGCTACCGGC